>JBGCDY010000996.1:0-3103 GCA_045105835.1 Chitinophagales bacterium | reverse complement strand
CCCTTTCCCTATTTATATAGTACGTTGTCGCATTACTTCGTATAAACTCATTGCAGTAGCTACAGATACATTGAAGGAATCGAAATCACCCACCATAGGGATTTTTACCCATTGGTTAATCATTCTCAATAGTTTAGAGTTGATACCTTTATCCTCTGACCCAATCACAATAGCAGTGGGAATGGTGAAATCTGCTTGATGAAGCAAAGTATCCGTTTTTAGAGAAGTTGCCAATACCTGCAATCCATTGTCTTGTAGGTATTTGATGGTTGTTTCTAAATCAAGGACTTTGCAAACAGGAAGTATATTCAGTGCGCCAGCCGAAGTTTTTAAGGCTTCAGCGTTGATGCTTGCCACTCCATGAGAAGGAATAATCAACCCATGAACACCAGAACCCAGTGCTGTTCGAGCGATTGCTCCAAAATTGCGGACATCGGTGATACCATCACAAATCAAAAACAAAGGAACTTCTCCCTTATCGTAAGTATGGCTGAGAATGTCTTCAAGCAAATAATAGTGAATCAGGGACAAGTATCCCGCCACTCCTTGATGCGCTGCATTGCGGGTCAATCGGTTGAGTTTTTCGATAGGTACTTTTTGGATGACCGCACCTGCTCTTGCAGCCATCGAAACGATTTCTTTGATGCTATCGCTTTTCAGGTTTTTCTGTACAAAAAGTTTCTCAAAAGATTTGGCGGAATCCAAGGCTTCAAATATGGGATTTCTACCGTAAATCAGATTTTTCGCTTTCTTGTTCATTATTTTATATTTGTATATGTTTGTTTTGTAATTGTGTTTAAAGTCACCTCTTCAATTAATCGACCAAAATTTCCAAGCCATCATAAGCCAAAAATACATTCTCAGGCAATTCACTTTGAATCACTTCATGCAAACCCATTCGGTGACTCAAGTGGGTGAAATAAGCTCTTTCGGGCTTCAATTCGGCAACCAATGCGAGGGCTTCCTCTAAGGTCAAATGAGACCAATGTTCTTCTTTCTTCAAGGTATTAAAGACCACAACTTTACTGCCCCTGATTTTGTCCAATTCTTTGGGAACGATGTATTTGGCATCCGTGATATAGGTGAAATCTCCAAATCGAAAACCCAAAACGGGCATTTTGCCATGAATCACTTCAATGGGAACAATTCGCAACCCATTCACTTCAAAAGGAGTCTCGGCATCAATTCTGTGTGGAACAATATCGGGCGCACCAGGATATTTGTTCTCACTCGGAAAAGCATACGGGAACGCCATTTTTAAACTTGTTTCAGTCGCATCTGTGAGGTAAATGTGCATATCCGTCTTGTTTCGGTGATTGTAAGCCCGCACATCATCCAAACCAGCAGTGTGGTCTTTGTGGTCGTGGGTAAACAATACCGCAGCCAACTCCACAATTCCTGCATTCAACATTTGCTGTCGAAAATCAGGCCCTGTATCCACCACCAAATTTTGCCCATCTACTTCAATCGCAATAGAGGTTCTCAGCCTTTTGTCTTTGCTATTGGAGGACAAACAGACTTCACAATCACAGCCAATTACTGGCACTCCCATCGAAGTTCCTGTTCCTAAAAAAGTTATTTTCATCTGTTCAATGATGAATTATTGGTGATTCAAATTGATTTTACAACTTCATTAATTGTTGGTAATAGGTCTTTGATTTATCCTCCAAATCATCGGGGGCTACTTCAATATGTTTCAGAATATCCAGCAAAGATAAGATACGTGCTTCTGTAGAATGGTACTTGTTGATAACCACCACTTTTTTGCTTTCCAAAATGCAATAGCCCGTGCTAAAATTGCCCTTACCAGTTCGGACTTCATAGCCAATTTCTTCAAGTAAACCTTCCATTTTCTGCAATGTATGTTTGGTGTATTTGAGCATAAATCAGGTAAACGATTATGATTGTCAAAGAATCTGGTTAATTGGGGTCAAAGGTACACCAAAAAAAAACTTTTTTTTGAGATAGCGGTAACATCTTCGATTCCCCTGCCATAAAGAGGCAAACAAAGATTTTAAACCTCTTAATAAAGCAAATACCATGGACAATTCAAGTGTTTTTGGAGCCCTATTCACGCATTTTTTGCTTCTTTGTACAACCAACCAATACTTTCGCTCAAAAAAGCAGCATCCCAAAAGGAATTATCAGTGGCTTTGAAGAATCAGCGACAATAATTACTGTCATCACTCCTTAAAAACAACAAATTCCCATCATCCAATAAAAGCCTGTATCAATTAAGCGATTTCGGTTCTAAATATTTGATGTCGCAATCAAAAATATGAAAACGAATTATATAAAGTAACTGCTTTTAAATGTCCGATTTGTTGGGTAGAATGTCCGATTCGTTAATTGCAATTAGTCTAAATTTGCCAATTGAATAGCCCCCTATTTGTTTCAACATTTTAACCCTCAAAAAACGATGAAAGAATTCTTAAAAATCTCTCTACTCCCTCTTCTCTGTTTGTTTTTGACAAGCAATGTACTTCTTCAAGCCCAAACTTGTAATATTGGAGCACAAGACATTGTAATAGCCGATCAAATAGACATAGATAATTTCCAACTCTTTCTACAAGCGAACTTCGGTACTACAGGTACTTGTACGAACTTAGTTTTTGACGATGGTTTTGGACTTGTGGTTATTGACTCTGGTGTGTTCGGTCCAGATATTACTGATTTGAACGGGTTAAGCGATTTGGTATCCGTTGATGGTTACTTTGTTGTCCTTTATACGGGTATAGCAAATGTATTTGGACTGAGCAACTTGGTAAGTGTTAGTGGTGATTTTGTATTTCTTGAAAATATAGATTTGGTAGACTTGTCAGATTTATCCACCCTTCAAACCGTAGGCGGAGACTTAGATATTACTAGTAATTTTTCCCTCCCAGATTTAACGGGATTGGAAACATTGCAGTCAGTCGGCGGAACATTTTTTTTGGAGGAAAATTTCAGTGTCACAGACATTTCTGCCTTGTCTACCAGCCTAACTAGTGTAGGAAGCCTTTTCATATTTTTAATGGATGGTTTGACATCTTTAGCTGGTTTAGAGAACTTAACAACCATTACAGGAGATGTTTTTATCGAAACCAATCTGCTCCTTGATGAT
>JBGCDY010000995.1:0-2100 GCA_045105835.1 Chitinophagales bacterium | reverse complement strand
CCTACCTCGCTTATTTTGTAGGAGAAAATACTTTGTTTACAATCCTTGTAACTTCCAATGAAATATATGTATTGAAAAAAGAAAAGCCCGAAAAATTGGCTACTTGGGTCGAAAGCCTCCAATCAGCAATACGTGAAGTCGAACCCGAAGACTTTACAGACGCTTCTACTTCACTCTATCAAATCCTTTTGCAGCCCATCAAACACCACCTACAAGGAATCGAACACCTCCAAATCATTCGCCATGATATACTGAATCAAATACCCTTTGAAGTTTTGCTTCCTCCAATGGAATCAGAATTTTTGGCTTTCCATAAAATGCCCTATCTCCTCCAACAATACAGCATTTCTTACCACTACTCCGCCACACTTTTACTGAAAAATGCCCAACAAAAAACGACTGATTCTTCCTCCAATGGCAAAGCATCATTTATCGGTTTTGCACCTGTCAGCTTCAACGGAAAAATTGCCCCCCAACTCGCTCTATCAAGTCGAGGCGGCAAAACCACGATCCTACGCAGCAATCCCGCAGGCAAAACTGCCCTCCAAAACCTCCCCGATACCGAAACGGAAGTCAAAGAAATCTATCAACTCTTCCAAAACAAACAACTCAATGCCAAAGCTTTTCTCTACGCTTCTGCCTCCAAAAACAACTTAATCAAAGAAGCTCCCAATCATCAGTTCGTGCTAATTTCAACGCATGGTTTTGTGGAAGAAGAAGGTTTGTCGGGGATTTATTTAGCAGAGGTTTCAGGTGGCAGGAGTCAGGGAACAGGAGTAGCTGAACAAGAATTGGAGGGCAAAAATTTGTATAGAAACACCGACATCCAAACTACTTCCAAACCACAAGAAACCATTTCAAACTACCTTTTGACCCTTGCCGAAACCTACCACCTCGACCTTCAAAAAACAGATTTGGTTGTCTTGAGCAGTTGTGGTAGTGGAGTGGGAAAATTGCAGAAAGGAGAAGGGATGATGGCAATGAATCGGGGTTTTCTATACGCAGGAGCGAAGAACATTATTTTCACTCAATTTGATGTGCCTGACAAAAGCAGCAGCCAATTGGTGCGACAACTGTTCGCTTTTGTATTGGAGGGAGAAGCTTATGCCAAGGCATTACAACAAGCAAAGTTGAGTTTGCTGCAGGATGCAAGTAAGAGTCCGAGAGATTGGGCGGGATATTGTTTGATTGGAGCTTGAGTCAGTGTATTTAGAATACAGCCAATAAAGAATATCCAAGCAATACAAACCAAAATAAACAGCCTCCTCTTAACACAAGATCAAGAGGAGGCTGAGAGTACTAAAGTTTAGAAGGAGCGTTTTATATTTTTGGTTCTTTGACTAAACCCGTGAACTGAGACTACAATAGCCTATCTTTCTGAAAACCAAAGTGATATTTTGCTAATAATTAACATTTTATGAAATCAGGCTACCACACATTTTAAATCAAAATTCAAAAACTATTTCTCAAACACATTCACATTCCAAACATCCCCTTTACTAATCGGTCCTGTGGGGCCATCTTCCAATCGACACTGCCCAAAATGACACCCTTGTTCTGCATTGCCCCATCTATAGTTTCCTCCACTTGCAGGGTCAGCAGGATTGGAGCCCGCAGTCTTAAAATCTGCACTCATCCAAACAGGCCAAACATTGTTGTTCAATCCTTTTTTTGCCTGAAAATCATAAGCTTCCACTTTATTGGATTGAGAGCTATTAAATACCGAGCCCTTGCTGCAACGGTCAATTAAGTCACCCAAAAGCGGGATGTGTTTGTAGTTGTGAGCACCTTCGGTAAAATACATGGCATGTGAGCCACGGGCAGCATAGACGATGGGGGAATTGTTGACTTTCTCAATATCCGCCCAAGCCTTTGTATCTCCGCCCGAATGTTGAGAAAGATAGACTTCGTAAGGAAGTATCTCGCATGGATGACCGACACAATCCCACATTAAGCGAACTGTTAAGTGTTCCCAATCACCTATATGGTTACCCCAAACGGTAGGGTGTTCAAAAGCTACAAATATGCGTTCACTTTTTATGAAAATCTCGTCTTTTTACAACTTGATTATCAATAGAATGATTCTGTCTCCATTTCTTT
>JBGCDY010000994.1:0-3734 GCA_045105835.1 Chitinophagales bacterium | reverse complement strand
ACCTTTCCCCTTAGAACGGGGGCAGGGGGATGAATACCATATAACTACAAGATAATCAGCACAAAGACTTCACAAAAATTTTGTATGGGGTTTAGTAACATATGGCAGAAAGTTCTTAGCATTTAATCTATGACCAAATTTGTCCGTATTCCTCCCCCTTAATCCCCCTCCAAAGGGGGAAACACTTCATAATTAGCTCATTATGACCACCACATAACCACAAGATTACCAACATGAATGCCTCCTCCCACAATAATTAGCACTACAATAAAAACCTACAACACCTCGCAAAAAACTCCGAAACAATTCTACAAGAACTGAAATCAAACTATGGTCGGAAGTTTTACGAGCAAGAAAAATGATGGGTTATACCTTCCTAAGACAAAGACCAGTGCTCAACTACATTGTTGATTTCTTATGCAAAGAATTGATGTTAATCATAGAAATTGATGGGCGTTCCCACCACTTTGAGGAGGTGCAAGAAAAAGATGCCTTACGCCAAAAAGAATTAGAAGAAGTTGGGTTTACGGTCTTGCGTTTTCACGACCAATTGCTTGTGAATGACTTATTCAACGTAAGCAAAGCGATTGAAAACTGGATTCTCAATTATGAGGATTCCAATGAATAATTTCCAATATCTTCAAAAGGAATTATCCTCAAAAAGAGAAAACGCTGAAGAATTCTGATGTAAAAGACAAACTTTCTAAAATTTTATCCCCCTTTTACAGTCAAGCTAGGATACATTCTAAAAAATACGTTTTAACTTTGTTGTGTATTATTCAAACCTTATAGGTTTTTGTTCATGTAATTTATTCAGGTTATCAAAATTCCACCTGTTTTCGAAAATTAAACCTATAAGGTTTTTTCATTTTTAAATCCATCACCCAAAACCCACACTACAATGAAAAAACAATTCAAGCCCCTTTCTTTTTGCTTCATCGCAATCTTCCTTTTTTGCTTCATTCCCTGCAAAACAAACGCACAATCCTCCTACACCAAAAAAATCAAAGTCACCATCACCGACGAAATGAATGGTTTGCCTACGGTGATTGACACCATTTTACCGAATCAATCTGCGGCAAATCGGTTTTTGAGGGCCAATGGCTACGACGATGCAAGTATCAATCGGGCTGCAAGCATCAGCAATGGCAAACGAAAAATCAGTGTTCGCACCAAGGAAATTTTGGAATCAGAATTTTACGATGTCGAAACAGGTGAGATTAATTTGGAGAAATACTTCAAGATGCCTGCGGGCGCAAAGGTCACAGAAGTCGATGGGATCAAAGAAATCGACTGGGTAGAGACAGATGCTTATGGAAATATTACCGCACGTTCGGCAACTGTCCGTGTGGGTGAACGCAAACGCCTTCCACAAAACACAACATCTTATGAAATCGTAGGCCCTGCCACAAAAACAAGTTCCACCACAACTTCCAACACAGAATACTTGAAGGAAATGAGCAGCGTGCGGGTCAATCCAACCATCAATTCCTATCCAAAATTGACCATCACCATAGCTACGGCTGATATTTTTGACCTCAATACATTGGATGGAAAAGCCGATTGGCTGCAAATGGCAAGTGGATTGAAGGTAGAAAACTTCAAGGTCAGTCCCGATTACGATACCGAAAAATTCCTATTGAGTTTTGATTTGGAACAAGTGGCAGAAGACACCAAATTGGAAATTTTTGACGTAGTAGGACTTCCTATTCACAGCGAAGATTTGTCGAACTTCTCAGGTACTTACTCTGAGTTTTTGCCTGACTTCAACCTCTACAAAAAAGATACTTATTTGGTGATGATTACCCAAAAAAGTACGAGTCAGAAATTTACGCAGAAAATTATCATTGATTAATTTGTGAGTAGAAATTAACGGCTGATACAATGAGCTTCTTTTGCCGTTTTTGATTTTGATGCCACATTCTATTCTCCCAATTTCATTGAAAACACACATAAAAACGGCTTACCACAATTGTGGTAAGCCGTTTTTGGTTGATGAATAAAATTTGTTTTCTCTCCAAATATACGTCAGCTATTGTTTGCTTCAAGTGAATGCAAATCACAATAATAGATTTGATAATACATATTGGAAAGAATAATTTTTATTTTGTTTCTAAAATTGTGAACGTAAATGTAGACAAAGTGTTTAGAAAAGATATAATTTTACCACATGATGAATAAATATATTTGCGTACACGGGCATTTCTATCAACCGCCTCGTGAAAACGCTTGGTTGGAAACCATTGAAATACAAGAATCTGCAAAACCATTTCACAACTGGAACGAAAGAATCACCGATGAGTGTTATGGTCCCAATGCGGCTTCAAGGGTGTTGGATGAGGAGAAAAACATCATCAATATTGTGAACAACTACGCCAATATGAGCTTCAATTTTGGAGCAACCTTGCTTTCGTGGTTGGAGGAACACAAACCCGAAGTCTATTTCCGCATATTGGAGGCTGACCATACGAGTCTACAAAAATATTCGGGGCATGGCAATGCTTTGGCGCAAGTATATAACCACCTTATCATGCCGCTTGCGAGTCCTCGTGACAAGCAAACACAAGTCGTTTGGGGAATTGCAGATTTTGAACACCGCTTCAAACGCAAACCCGAAGGAATGTGGTTGGCAGAAACGGCGGTGGACTTGGCAACCTTGGAAGTGTTGGCGGATTATGACATCAAATTTACCGTCCTTGCGCCCCAACAGGCACAAAAGGTTCGCTCGCTTGGAGTGGAAGATTGGACGGATGTGAATGGCAGTCGAATAGATACGAAGAAGCCTTACCTCTGCAAATTGCCTTCGGGTCGCTCGATTGCGCTGTATTTCTATGATGGTCATGTCGCCAAAGATGTGGCTTTCCAACGTTTGTTGAACAGCGGCAAAAGCTTTGCGTATAGAATTGCAGAAACTGCCAATCGCTACGATTCGAGTCCTCAAATTCTACAAATTGCGACAGATGGCGAAAGCTATGGACACCACCACAAACACGGTGATATGGCACTGTCTTATGCCATTGGTTACATCGAAAAAAATGGCTTGGCAAACCTCACCAATTATGCAGAGTTTTTGGAGAAGTTTCCGCCTCAAAACGAGGTCTTGATTCACGAAAATTCCTCTTGGAGTTGTGTGCATGGGATTGAGCGTTGGCGCAGCAATTGCGGCTGTACGAGCAATGACAATCATCACCAACATTGGCGTGCGCCTTTGCGGAATGCTTTGGATTGGCTACGAGATGAATTGGCGAAAGTCTATGAAGCGGAGATGAAACCTTTTACGGCTTATCCTTGGGAGATGCGGGATGCTTTTATTGAAGTGGTTTTGAATCGCTCGGAAGAAAATGTCGATAAATTTCTTGCAGATTGGTGTAAAAAGCCCATTGAAGGGAAAGGCAAAACAAAGGTCGTTCGACTTTTGGAAATGCAAAGGCATGGTTTGTTGATGTTTACCAGTTGTGGCTGGTTCTTCAATGACATTGCCCGTATCGAAGCCCAACAAATCCTTCAATATGCTGCTCGTGCGATGCAGTTGGCAGAATTGGAATCTGGTGTAGCTTTGAAGCAACAGTTTTTGGACTTGTTGGCACTCGCTCCTTCTAATGAACCTGGTTACAAAACGGGCGCAGACGTTTTCACAAAACACGTTGAACCTGCACAATTGAGTCTCTACAAGGTGAGTATGCAACATGCGGTGTATTCACTTTTTGAAGAGCTTCCCGAAAACATTGAGGTTT
>JBGCDY010000993.1:0-3229 GCA_045105835.1 Chitinophagales bacterium | reverse complement strand
CATCAGGTTGGGTTGTTTGTTTGCCTCTTTCAGCTTCGTCAAAATCTCCAAAAACAAAGTTTCTACCTCTTTTCCTTCTGATTGTATGCCCAAGTTCAACAGCAAGCCTTCTGTGTTCACCAAGTCGTTTTTGAAGTCCTCCGACAATTGACTCACCCAAACAATGTGTTGATAGGTTTCCCAATGTTCTCCTACATAGACCTGCGCCAATGTGGTTTTTCCGATTCCACCCAAGCCATTGACCAACAATACTTGGTGGTGGTTGAAGAGGCGTTGTTGGAGGTCTGCCAATTCTGCTTTGCGCCCCACGATTTTGTCTTGGGTGAGTGTTGGGATTTGGGAAGAAAGGGCTTTGGGGAGTTTGGTTTCACTGTAGAAATGATTGTGGGTCACATCTCCAATATGGATGTCTCTCGCTTGGATAATCCCATGGATTACATTTTTGCAATGGTCGAAAGTCGTCGATTTGTGTTGGCTCACTTTTTCCCATAATTCCTTTACCAATTCTTTGTCTGCTGTTTTGAGAAAATCTTTTAAGCCTGTTTCGTCATTGACGTGTAGGTGGATAGTGGAGTCCTTTACATCTTGAATGGTGATGTTGCCATCGCCTGTTACTTCGATTTTGTTGGTATTGAAGGTGGACATGGTGCTTGATTCTTGGCGTTTTATCAAAGATATAATCAGTCTTCAATATAGGTATTTTTTGGTAACAATTGGATATTTTTTTGAAGCAAGCTCCTCCAAACAAAAAACCGCCAAATCTTTACATTCAGTAAAAATTTGGCGGTTCGAATTCGATTGTTTTGAAGGTCAATCCTTTTTCAACAAATCAGGAGCAATCTCAAAAAGCTGTTCATTGGATTTACTATACCCAAAGGTCGCATTCTCCAACCTTCCTTGAAGTAGGTTAATGAGAAACTTGATTTCCCATTCAGGCATTTGGATATTGATTTTTTCTCGATTCACGAGGTAAATAAAGAGGGTAGAATAATCAAATACTTTGATGCCAAAAGGCAGGGATTCGATTTTGTAATAATAAATCCATGCCACCATATCAGGACGTTGTGTCATTATTTTCAGCACATAGTTTTTTTGGGTATCGTATCGGAGCAAGGCACTCAAAAGGAAATAGATACCCGAAAAACCAAACAACATACAAAGCAAAGCTACCGTAAACGCATAGCTTTGAGGCAGTGCGTCTATGGTAAACAGGACGGTCAAAAACGCCAAACACATCAAAAGGACTCCCACCATCACCTTCAAATTGCGGTTTTTTCGGAGCGCATTTTCGATGATAAGAATATCGACATTGGGCTGATTCAAGTCATATTTCACTTTCTGCATGACAAAAAATAGGCGTTTTTAGGTGATTGATAGTTTCAATAATAAGTACGACTTTGGAACGATTTGGTTGTTTGTTTTTGAAAATTTGCAGCCAGAATTCTTTGAAAAGTACAATTCGACTTTCCTTCTCTACTGATTTTTTAAGTACCTAATCAGAGGTAATCGGGTATTGTTTTTTAACTAAACCATTGAATACGAAAAGGCTTCTCTTAAGCCTTGCGTCTTTAATCTTGTGTTTCAGTACTTAAAAACAATAACCACCTCTCTCCACCACAAAGCCTGCAATATTTCTACGCAGTTGTTTGGGATTCACATCGTAGTCAGGCAACAAAAGTCGAAGCATTCGGTTCAAATTACTTTTTTCCATTCCTTCTGTAAAACTCGCAACTGCCTCTTTTGACACCTTTTGGACATCTGCCAATGCTTCATAAAGATACAATTGCATCATTTGTGTTTGGATAGGAAGTTTGGTTTTATCTGCATCAGATTTTTGCTGCAATTTCTTGATTTTCAACAATGCCGACTCACACAAATATGCCTCCGCCAACATATCCGAAAGGTTCAAAATGATTTCTTGTTCGTCAATCATTTTCTTTCGCAATTTTTTACCCGCCGAACCCAAAATCAACAAAAACGCATTTTTCATCCCTTTTACAATCCGTTCTTCTACTGCAAAACCAGATTTGGATTTCATTGGAATCATTTGCTTCAAAAGGTATTTCGGGATTTTTTTGCCTGCTATCATCAAGTCTATCTCCTTGGTTTGTAGGCTTCTTTTGGAAAGCTCTGCAATGGTCAGCAAGCGGTTCACCTCATTTGTGCCTTCATAGATTTTGGTGATGCGTGCATCTCGATAGCCCATTTCAACTCCCGTTTCTACGGCATAGCCCATGCCACCATGAATTTGCAGCACCTCATCCGCAGCATAACACGCCAAGTCCGAACCTTTTACTTTGATAATCGAACATTCGATGGCAAATTCTCTAACTGCCTGAATTTTAGCCTCTGAAGTCGGCATTCCTCCTGCTTCAAATGCTTGCGCTTTGTGGTCTATGTTGCGAGCTGTGCGGTAAATCGCTGCATCTGCGGCAAAAACCTTCATCGCTATGTCTCCAATTTTGTATTGAATCGCTCCAAATTCGGTGATGGATTTCCCGAATTGTTTGCGGCTGACTCCATATTCTACTGCTTTGTCCAACAAAAATTTGCAGCCTCCTACTCCACCCGAACCTGCTTTCATTCGACCAGAATTCAGGATATTCAATGCCATTTTGAAGCCTCCTTCTCGTTTTCCCAAAAGGTTTTCAACAGGAATTTTGCAGTTGTCAAAGTACAATTGTACTGTTGAAGAACCTTTGATGCCCATCTTTTTTTCTTCTGGTCCGATGGTCAGCCCTTCAAAATCTCGTTCGACAATGAAGGCAGATAATTTGTCGTCTTGGTCAATTTTGGCAAAAACGATGAACACCTGTGCGATGCCGCCATTCGTAATCCAAACTTTTTGTCCATTGAGTCGGTAATGCAAACCATCAGAGGAAAGCACCGCCTTGCTCCTACCTGAGTTGGCATCTGAGCCTGCTTCGGGTTCGGTGAGTGCATAAGCTGCAATCCATTCGCCCGATGCAATTTTGGGTAAGTATTTGTTTTTCTGCGCTTCATTGCCGTAATAAACAATCGGTAGTGAACCAATCGAAGTTTGTGCGCCAATCGTTGTGGCAAAGGAATAAGCTCCCGATATTTTTTCGGAGAAAATGGTATTCGACGTAAAATCCAAGCCCATTCCGCCGTATTCTTCGGGAATACTGATTCCACACAATCCCAATTCTCCCGCTTTTTGGAATACCTCCAAAATTTCAGGTCGGTCTTCTTCTTTGCTGATTTCCAA
>JBGCDY010000992.1:0-9798 GCA_045105835.1 Chitinophagales bacterium | reverse complement strand
GGAATCTCGTATATAGTGAAGAAATCCCCTCTTGGGAGGGGCAGGGGTGGGTTACACTATATTCCTGTTTAATGCGGAGACCTATAAACAACATCTGGTCTAATTAACGAAGCCTCAATTTGCGCAGTGCTTTGAAACACAATCATCAAAATATCAATCAATTAAATACAGTTTTTCATCTAAAACGAACAAGTGTCACTAATAGGTAAACAAATCAAAAAACAAACAATTTCATTTTCGTTTTCATTTTGATTTATTCCTTAGTACCTTAGACCTTCAATTTAGCTGACCAAAACCCAAGTATGAGACTGCCACCTACATTGTTATTGCTGCTACTTACTTGCTGCATATTTGGGCAAAATGTTCCTGAATGGCAAGATCCAGCAATTATTAATATCAACAAACAGGCAGTTCGCAGTACATTTATTCCCTACCAAGACGAAGAATCCGCTCTCTCTTTCGACCGCACAAAATCTACTTATTTCCAATTACTCAACGGCAACTGGCAGTTCAAACTTTACGACAATCCATCACAAGTACCCGAAGATTTCTATGAGTCTAACAAAATCCAATGGGACAGCATTGATGTCCCTTCCAATTGGCAACTAAAGGGTTATGGTGTTCCCTACTATGTCAATGTCCAACATCCATTTGAAGTAAATCCACCGCTTCCGCCAACTGAACAAAATGAAACAGGCTGTTACCTCCGAACTTTCACCACTCCAAAAGATTGGCAGAACAAAGAGATAATTTTGCATTTTGATGGTGTACAGTCCGCTTTTTATGTGTGGGTCAATGGCAAAAAAGTGGGTTACAGTCAAGGAAGCATGACTCCCGCATCCTTCAATGTTTCGCCCTATTTACAAGAGGGTGACAACAGTTTGGCGGTAGAAGTAATTCGTTGGTCAGATGGAAGTTATCTCGAAGGACAAGATTATTGGCGGCTCAGTGGCATTTACCGAGACGTGTATCTGTATGCGCTGCCCAAATACCACATTGCAGATTTTCAAGTCCAAACCGATTTGGATAAAAACTACGAAAACGCCGACTTAAACATTCAGCTTTCGCTTAGTAAAGAAATTGAAAGAAAAGAAATAGCAGGAGTCTACGGCATTGCCCTAAAACTCTATGCTCCCGATGATAGCCTTGTCCTATCAGAGATTCTTTCTAAATACACCAATACGATTATCTACCCCATCAACAAGCCAAAAAAATGGACTGCGGAAACACCCAACCTTTACACACTAACACTCCAATTGTTGGATGAAATAGGCAATCCAGTACAAGTGATTAGTACCAAAGTAGGTTTTCGGGAAGTAGCCATCCAAAATGGGCAGTTTTTATTGAATGGTCAAGCGATTTACTTCAAAGGAGTAAACCGCCACGAGTTTGACCCCTTCAATGGAAGATATGTTTCCGAAGAATCCATGGTTGAGGACATCAAACTGATGAAACAAAACAACTTCAATGCGGTTCGTACTTCGCATTATCCCAATACACCAAGATGGTATGAGTTGTGTGACGAGTATGGATTGTATGTGATGGATGAAGCCAATTTGGAGAGTCACCACCTATGGTTTGTCGAAGGCAGGTCACCTGTCAAAGAACCCATTTGGAAAAAAGCCATTGTCGAACGGGGAACAACAATGGCTCAAAGAGACAAAAACCATCCTTCAGTTTTGATTTGGTCTCTCGGAAATGAAGCAGGGATGGGCGAAAACTTAACTGCAATGGCAGATGCCATTTTGGAGATAGACCCCACTCGGTTTATTCACTATGAAAGCAGAACACTTGAAGTGCCATTGCAGGAAAGTGAAAATCCTTTGAACCTATTGAGTTTTGCCAAATCCATTCACGATTTTGACAACAGTCCTTCGAATTTTGATTTCATTGCGAATATGTATCCTTCAATGGATGTTTTAGAGGGATTTACCCAAGCAGATACTTTGCGCCCTGTGATTGTGTGTGAATATGCACATGCAATGGGGAATAGCACGGGCAATTTCCAAGAATATTGGGATGTTTTTGAGAGAAATCCACGGATGCAAGGTGGTTTTATTTGGGATTGGGTTGACCAAGGTATCGCAAGATACAGCCCTGACAGTCTACTCTACTATGTCTATGGAGGTGATTTTGGTGAAAACCCAACGGATAGCAATTTCTGTATCAATGGTTTGGTATTTCCAGACCGCTCTCCAAAACCAGGTTTGCAGACCGTTAAAAAGGTGCAACAAAATATAAAAATAGACGCAGGTGATTTACTGAAAGGTCAAATCACGATTCACAATACATACTTCTTCAAGACGCTCGACTTTCTCGAACTTCAATGGGAATTGAAGGAAAACAACAAACTTTTATTAACGGGCAAATTGGGTGACTTAGACATTGAAGCTCAAAGTAGCCAATCATTGACCATTCCTTTTGCACTTCCCAAAGGAAAAGCGGATAAGGAATATTGGTTGAATTTGAGTTTTCGATTGAAGGAAAATATGCCTTGGGCAGAAAAGGGTTTTGAATTGGCTTGGGAACAATTTCAAATCCCCATTGAAGTCAAAAGAACTTCCCCTTCAAAACCTAATCCAAATCCTCCTACCCTGACATTGAAGGAAACGCACAATTCTTATCAGATTGAAGGAGTTGATTTTAGCCTTCAATTCAACAAAGTAAGTGGGCTTATTGAGGTATGGAAATTCAAAGGCAAGGATTTGTTGGTGAGAGGACCACAAATGAATATTTGGCGAGCACCGACCGACAATGATGAAGGTGGTAATCAATTTCAAAGCAGTTTTGCGACCCAATGGCGGTCTATGGGTTACAACAACCTTCAATTTGAAGGCATCAAAACAAGGGTCAGGCAATTGAATCAACAGAGCATTGAAGTCGATATAAGTGGCTGTATGAGAGGCAAAGAAGCTGTTTTTTCTTACGACACCCAATACCTGATTTCAGAAAATGGGGAAATACTTGTAAGCAATAACTTACGCCATCACTTGAGCCTTCCTTTTTGGATTGTCAAAATATTGGTGCCTCTGCTCCTTTTTTGGTTTTTGGTTTTGTACCAATTGAGACGTATTAAAAAACAAAGAAAACAACACGTTTACGACAAAAGGTCTTACCGTGGTTTTTGGCGAATTGCCGCTTATGCTTTGGGCTTTTTTGTATTGCTCACCTCTGGCTTGGCAATCCATCAAGTACTGCAATTTACGCCTCTTCCAAAAGTAGGGAATCAACTATTGCTTCCCACCGATTTTGACCAACTGCAATGGTATGGGCGAGGACCAGAAAATGCTTATTGGGATAGAAAGGAAGAATTGAGAATTGGGACTTACCAAGGTTCGGTGCGAGACCAATATGTTCCTTATATCCGCCCTCAAGAAAATGGCAACAAAGCAGATGTACGTTGGGCAACCTTGACAGATACTTTGGGCGTGGGCTTTTGGGTGAAAGGTGAAAATCTCAACATCAGTGCCCACCATTATTCTCTCGAAAACCTTACTGCCGCCAAACACACCGTCGAACTGCAAGATGCTCCTTCCTTGACCTTCAATATTGACTTCCAACAACAAGGTTTGGGCGGCGATAACAGTTGGCAACCCAAAACCCATTCAGAATATTTACTGGATGACAGGGCTTATCACTACCAATATCGAATCAAAGCAGTAGATTTATCCGCAGAAAAAGTGGAGTAGTAAGTGGCAATTTGAAAGTTTTCTAAAGCTTGCACACAATAAAACTCGTTGAATTTCGTAAAAATGGCATAACTTTGTCATTGAAATGTTTGTTTGCCCAAATCAAACGTTTCTTTCACTAACATTAAATATACATGAGCAGAGTTTTCTTGCTATTATTTTTGTTGTTTGTATCCATTTCACTTAGTGATGCGGGATACATTCCACACCCAAAATCCAAACTTCTCCCAGAATCGGTTGCTCCATGGCTCCCTTTGATGCTGGAGGAATACGAAAACTTTGCAGACTTGTTGATGGAAAGCACCCACACACCTGGTGCTGCTATTGCGATTGTCAAAGACGGTCAGGTGATTCTCTCCAAAGGTTTCGGAACCCAAGCTGCCACTTCTAACCAACCCATTGACGAACACACTATTTTTCGGTTAGGCTCTGTTTCTAAAGGGTTTGCGCCTGTATTGACAGGATTATTGGTCGAAGACGGTTTGTTGAATTGGGACGACAAAGTAACCAAATACCTGCCTGATTTTTACCTTGCCAGCAAGAAAAACACTGAAGTATTGACCATTCGCAACCTATTGAGTCATACCACAAGTCTTCCAAAACATGCTTATACCAACCTCATTGAAGAAGGATATTCTTTTGATGAAATGGTAGAGGAACTCAAAACGGTGGATGTGATTGGCAATGTTGGTCAGCATTACAGTTACCAAAATGTAGTATATAGCCTCATCAGTGATATTGTAGAAAAAGTGACTGGAAAAACCTACTCACAATTATTGGAGGAACGAGTCTTTACTCCTTTGGGCATGTTACAAGCTTCTGCAACTTGTGAAGATTTTATGAATGAAGACAACATTGCATTCCCCCACAAAAATCGGGGTCATAAATGTGTGCCTACAGATATTCTCGAAAACTACTATACGGTTGTTCCTGCTGCGGGTGTCAATGCCAGTATCACCGACATGGGTAAATGGCTCAAAGCAATGATGGGTTACGATGCCAACTTTATACAAGACAGCACGCTCACCGAAATTTTTGAACCCATTATCCGCACCCCTCGCCGCAACAATCAGTTTGCCTATTGGAAGTACATGAAACGCGCCTATTATGCAATGGGCTGGCGTGTATTGGCTTTTCCAAATGAAGAAAAACTGATTTACCACAGCGGTTATGTCAATGGTTACAAAACTGAAATCGCTCTGCACCCTACCAAAAACATTGGTATTGTTATCCTTAGCAATGCCCCTACTCGATTTTCTTATGAAGCACTCCCTGTGTTTTTTAAGAAACATGAGGAGTATGAAAGGATTTATGGGGGGATTTGAAAGAACAGTAAACTATCCACAATTTGAGGCAATATCAACTTAAATTCTCTACCATTAGAGAGTATTCCTTTTGCTATTCCGTACAAACCCCAAAATTTTGTATTTTTGTATAGTTAGGTTTATCCACTTTTATTCTTCTCTACTCCTTGAACTTAAAATAGCAAACTGAAATGGTACTCAATTTGAAAGATAGAAAATTGAAATTAATTCAGGATATTATAAACCTGAAAACATCTGCTGCCCTATCAAAAATAGAGCAACAGGTCAAACTAATTTCCGAATCAGAAACCTCAAAACATAACCTTTGGGAAGCTATAAAGCCAATTAAAAAATCAGTTTCCATTGAAGAAATGATTGTAGAGCAAAACTATACCCCCATTAAGAAGGCTGATTTTTACAAAAAAACATCTAAATTAAATATCAAAGAACCATTAGAAGATTTACTATCAATGCTTGACTGATGAATTACTTATTAGACACCAACTTAATTCTCATATACCTCAGAGATAATCAACAATCAAGAAATATTGAATCTGACTTAAACCTCCTATCAGGTGAACACAATCTTATTGTATCAGTAGTTTCAGTAGGCGAACTAAAATCTATAGCCAAACGCAATAGATGGGGAAATCGAAAAATACTCAATTTGGTAAATACCTTATCGGACTTTCTAATCTCAGATATCAACACCGAGCCGATATTAGAAAAATATGCAGAAATAGATACTTTTAGTCAGGGAAAATTGAAAGAAAAGCCCGTCCGTTTTTCCTCAAGAAATATGGGTAAAAATGATTTATGGATTGCAGCAACTGCATCGGTTTACAACATAGAATTGCTCACTACTGACAAAGATTTTGAGCATTTAGAAAATGAATACCTGAAATTAAGAATAATTGACTTAGAAAAATATAAGTAAAGAACCAACTTCCTCCTATTCTTCGGAATCCGAAAACCTAAGAACGGTAACAAGATATAGCCCCCTCATCTTTCCTCAAAAAGGCTTGGATAATTTTGTATTTTTGTAGCATTCACTTCAATATTTACACCCAATACTCGCGCTCGTTTGTAACGAGTGCGTAGAAATGCGCGCGAGTACAAAATTTTGTGCAATGACCAACTATCAACAATTAGCCGAAACATTAGACAAGGCCGCCTTCAATGCCACACCTGTTCCCCAATTAAGCCTTTCCCATACCTTGAATATTGAAGAAGCCTATGCCGTGCAAAGCATTTCAATCGCAAGGCGTTATATCCGAGGTGAAAAACGTGTGGGATTAAAACTGGGCTTTACAAGCAAGGCTAAAATGGAGCAAATGGGTGTGCACGACATGATTTGGGGACGATTGACCGACCAAATGCAATATGATAATGGTGCGGACTTAGCTATCGGAAACTTCATACACCCAAGAGCTGAACCCGAAATCGCTTTTCGCATCTCCCGAACCATTGAAGAAAACCTTACCTTAGAGAATGCACTGCAATACATTGACGGCATTGCAGTCGCCATTGAAGTGATTGATTCTCGCTACAAAAATTTCAAATTTTCATTAGAAGACGTAGTCGCAGACAACTGTTCTTCAACAGGTTTCACCATTGGAGCATGGCACCCCGTCAATACCAACATTCGAGGAATTTCGATGTCTTTGGTGATTGATGGCGAAACCGTACAATCGGGAAATTCGGATGCCATTCTTGGAAATCCTTTGGAATCTTTGGTCAATGCAGCTCGTTTGGCATTGCAGAATGGGGAAATATTGAAGCCTGGTGACATCGTTTTGGCGGGAGCTGCAACGCCTGCGGTTTATTTGAAGAAAGGTCAAACGGTTGTTGCCATTGCAGAAGGATTGGGCGAAGCGAGTTTGAAGGTTTGTTAAAACGGCTTTATTTATGAAGTCAGAAGTAAGACCGCATTCGCTGTCAGAAGAGAGGCTTTAATTTTTATTCTCATTTTAAATTTTCATTTAATGCCAACAGACAAAACTGCAAAGAAATACACTACAATACATTACAACAACTACTTGGGCTTAGACAATATCCTCAATTCCCAAAAATTGCGGAGTGCAGAATTGGACGACAATCCAGCTCACGAAGAAATGCTCTTTATCATTGTGCATCAAAGCTATGAGATTTGGTTCAAACAAATCATCCACGAATTAGAATCGGTCATAGACATGTTCAACCGCAAGGATGTGGACGAAAAAAACATCAGTACTTCCATTGCAAGATTGAATCGGGTCATTATCATCTTCAAATTGTTGATAGAACACATCCCTGTTATGGAGAGCATGACTCCATTGGATTTCTTAGACTTTCGGAACTACTTATTCCCTGCATCAGGCTTCCAAAGTTTCCAATTCCGCAAAATCGAAAACCTTTTGGGTTTGCCCGAAGCAGAGCGCATGACCTACGCAGGACATCATTATGCAGCTTTTTTTACAGACGAACAACAACAGGAACTGGACGACATTTCCAAAAATCGCAACCTCTTTCAAGCCGTACAAGATTGGCTCGAAAGAACACCTTTTTTGCAGTTAGAAAACTTTGATTTTTTGACCGCCTACAAAGAAGCCGTTGAAAGAATGGTTGCCAAAGAAGCAAAAGCCATTCAATCTTCTGATTATTTGACCGAAAAGGAAAAGGCAATGCGCCTCCGAATGATGGGTTCGACAGATACCTACTTCAAATCTATCCTTGACCCAAAAGTTCACAAACAATTAATAGAAGAAGGCAAACAAAGATTGAGTTACAATGCTACTTTAGCAGCCTTGATGATTAATCTCTACAATGAACAACCCTTGCTACAATCTCCCTATCGCTTTTTGATTTGCTTGGTCGATATTGACGAATTGCTCACTACTTGGCGCTACCGTCACTCCCAAATGGTCATGCGAATGTTGGGCAGAAAAGTCGGAACAGGAGGTTCTTCTGGACACGAATACCTCCGAGAAACAGCAGTCAAGCACCACATTTTTAGCGATTTACACAATATCTCAACGCTGCTAATTCCTCGTTCTGAATTACCCGAACTTCCAACGGAATTGCAGCAAGAATTGGGTTTCTGCTTTACCTATCCAGAGAAATGGTAGAAAAACTTCAAATTCAAGGTGCAAATTCAAACTTAAAAAGACATATAAAAAGCTCCAACGGAGCGACATAATGTAACATGGGGCAAAGCCCTATGAAAACAAACAACTATGAGAATCAACGGACACTCCCACTTACTCCCCTACCCCGAAGACATTCCTGCATTCATGAAGGAAAAAGAAATCTTTTGGGTAGATGATGACCGCAAGTACATGCTGCAAAAAGGTTGGAAACGTCCCATCACTGACTCCAGTTTTTTCTTGAACGAAAAACTGGAATGGATGGAACGCAACAAAATCGACCATGCCGTTGTGCTGAATCTTTCACAACTCTATGGAAATGGCTTGCGATTGGAAGAAATGAAGCAAGTTTTGCGGTTTCAGAACGACTTCAATGGCAAGGTACAAGCCGACCATCCCGACAAATTCACCTGTGGTTTTGTGGTTCATACAGGTTTTGTGCAAGGTGCATTGTGGGAAATGGAACGTTGTGTCGAAAAATTAGGCTTACGGGTTTTATGCCTTCCAACGCACTTTATGGACTCGATTGGAACTTGGAGGTCGATTTTTGATAAGGACATCGAACCAATTTTAGAATTGGCAAATCACTATGGTTTGGCAATCGAAATCCACCCCTATGATGGTGAAAAATTCATCAAATTGGAAAACGTTTCTTGGCGATTCCATTTGGTATGGATGTTGGCACAATGCGCTGATTCTTACCATTTTTATACACTGAATGGCTATCAAGAAAAGTATCCCAACATTCGGGTATGTTTTGCGCATGGTGGTCAATTGGCGCAAATCAATTTGGGACGCAGGATTCAAGGTTTTGATGGTAGACCTGATTTATTCAAAGACAAAACCCATCCTCGAAAAGCTATTGGACACCCCAATATCTACTTCGATACCTTGGTGCACGATACTTTTTCTTTTGATTTGATGGTCAAACGCCAACAAGGTACAGACCAAATCATCATGGGCTTGGATGACCCCTATCCACTTGGTGAAATGGAAAGCCTCCCTCAGTCTTCTTACCCTGGAAAGTTATTGGATTTGGCACTAGAAGAAGGTATTATTTCCAAACAACAACACGAAGATATTTGGAATAAAAATGTATTAAAATGGCTTGGAACAGAGGTGACGGAGCGATTGGCAAAACGATTGACGGTGAACGATTGACGGTGAACGATTGACGGTGGACGGTGGACGGTGGACGGTGGACGAAATATGTTCAAAAAAGCATTTTTTATACTTAAAATCAATATCTCTATGGGAAATTTTAAAAAACTTAGGGTTTGGCAAGATGCAGTAAATTTAGCTGCAAATATTTATCATGTCACTCGTAAAAAGCCTTTTGCTCAAGATTATGGACTGTGCGGGCAAATTCAGAAAGCAGCTGTCTCTGTTGCTTCAAATATTGCCGAGGGAGATGAGCGAAGAACAAATAAAGAAGCAATTTATTTTTTGAATGTTGCTAAAGGTTCTTCAGCAGAGGTAATTACTCAATTACATATCGCTCATAGAGTAGGCTATTTGAGTGACAAAACTTTTGAAAAATTAGAAGACCAAACTGAAAAAATCAGAGCTTCACTGAAAAATTTAATCAAATCAAAAGAGAAAAAATAATTTCTATGCGCTCTCCGTCTACCGTCAATCGTTCCCCGTCCACCGTTATCTTTTGTGACAATGGATTTTCTG
>JBGCDY010000991.1:0-7666 GCA_045105835.1 Chitinophagales bacterium | reverse complement strand
TAAGAATGGTATTTTTCGTGGATGGGCTTGTCGGATTTGCCCATGCCTATCATATCGGGGGCAATGCAACGGTAGCCATTGGAGGTCAATCCCTTAATCATTTTGCGATAGAGAAAAGACCAAACAGGCTGACCGTGTAATAGCAAAATCACTTGCCCATTTTTTGGACCTTCGTCTAAATAGTGCATTCTCAAGCCATTGATTTCCGTATAGTTTGCAGCAAAGGGATAGTCGGGGAGATTTTCAAATCGCTCGTCTGGTGTGCGGACGTATTCAATGCCCATTGAAGTTTTGCGAATGGGTACGGATGTATCCCAAAAGACTTCTTTGGGGTAAGGCGCAACTTCTTGAATCGTGCTGCCGCCTCCTTTATTGAAGTCCACTTCAATGGGAGAGGGAATCACATTGGAAGCTGCTTTGGAGATTTTTTTGAATAGGCTCATAGTATTTTTGCATAAAATTAGGTTTTAAAACCTAATTTTAAAAATAAATTAGATTTTTCTTTTTGTATTTTTGTGAAAAACATCATTGAGTAGGATATGAAAAAAACCCAAAAGAAGATATTAACCAATGCCATTCAATTGTTTAACAAGCGAGGTGTGGGCAATGTGCGACTACAGGATATAGCTAAAAAAGCGGGGATTAGTGCAGGTAATTTGTCTTATCACTACAAGACCAAAAAGGACTTGATGGAAGCTGTTTTGGAGTATATGACGGAGGAATTGAAGACAATGAGAAGTGCCAATATGTCTTTTCTGGAGCAGGACGATTATATTTCTTTGATTAAAACATATTTGCGTTTTCAAATCGGACACCGCTTTTTTTATCGGGATATTTTGGAGATTATGAACTTAGTGCCTGAAGCCAAAGATGTATTTGAAAATCAGATGCAGCAGGTGCTTAATTTTTCCAAAAACGGCATTTATTTGGCTATCGGTAAGGGCATCATGCTACCTGAACCGTATGAAGGACATTATGAATTGTTTGCCAAAAATATCTGGGCAATTATGCAGGCGAGATTGATGGAAAGGGAAGTTTTTGGGGAAGATAAATCGAGTTTGCACAATGTAATCGTGGCGGTATTGGAGTCTCATTATCCTTATTTGACGGATAAAGGAAAGATGCTGTTTGGGGAGTTGAAAAGTCGGTTGCCGCAGATGGTTGAGGAGGAAGTAAGTCTTGGATAAAAAGTGATAATTACCTGAGCAGAATTAATGTAATGGTCTAGTTTTATTTTTGAAAATTTTGATTAACTGTCACTTAGGAACTGACTCCTGACTTGTTATTGAAGCGGAATCCTTGTTGATTTTAGGTACTATTAGCGCAAAAGCGACCATTTAATCCCCAACTCCAACCCTCTTAATTCCGCCAAACCTCTCAACCTACCAATGGTGGAATAGCCAGGGTTCACTTTTTTATCCAAGTCATTCAACATTTGGTGTCCGTGGTCAGGTCGCATTGGCATTCTATAGTCTGGTCTTCCTGATTGAATACGCTGTTGTTGTTCTTGAAGAAGTGCTTTTATGACCTCATACATATTGGCATCTCCTGTCAAATGGTCGGCTTCATGAAAATTACCTGCCGCATCTCGCTTCGTACTTCTTAGGTGGATAAAGTTGATTCGATGTCCTAAGTTTTTGACCATTTCGGGTAAATTGTTATCTGCTCGCACGCCAAATGAACCTGTACAAAAACACAATCCATTGTTTGGACTATCCACTGCTTCAAGTAATTGCTTGACATCTTTCTCCCTACTGACCACACGAGGCAAGCCCAAGAGAGGAAAGGGTGGGTCGTCTGGATGAATCGCCATTAAAACGCCTGAATCTATTGCAGTTGGAATGATTTCTTTGAGAAATGCAATCAAATTATTTCTTAATTCCTGACTCCCAATGTTTTTGTAGCTATCCAAAATAGATTGGAAATCCTCTAATGAATAACCTTCTTCGGCTCCTGGCAAACCTGCAATGATGTTATTGCTAAGAGTGCTTTTCTGTTCCTCGCTCATGGTGCAAAAAAGCCTTTCAGCAGCTTCTATTTGTGATGAAGAATAATCCAATTTTGCCTGAGGTCGCTTGAGCAAAAATACATCGAAAACAGCAAATTCCGTTGCATCAAATCGCAATGCTTTAGAGCCATCAGGCATTTCATACGCCAAATCCGTTCGTGTCCAATCCAGTATAGGCATGAAATTGTAGCAGACCATATCAATTCCTACACGTCCCAAATTTTGAATACTTTGTTTGTAGTTTTCGATGTATTCTTGGTAAGACCCTCTTCGTTTTTTAATATCCTCATGTACAGGAATGCTTTCTACAACCGACCAGTTAAGCCCTGCCTCTTCAATAACTGCCTTACGCTTCCTTATCTCCTCCAATGTCCAAACCTGACCGTTGGGGATATGGTGAAGGGCGGTTACAATGCCTGTCGCTCCAGTCATTTTGATATGAGAAAGCTCCACAGAATCTTTTGGACCAAACCATCTCCAAGTTTGCTCCAATCCAAGTTGCATATCATTTGAGGTTAATTTCATGTTTATGATATTAATGAGAGCGGTATAAAAGGTATCGGATACCTCTACCTTAAATATAAGTCCACAAATTCAGCATTTAAAATCACGCTTTTGGAGCTTAGGAATGCTACAAAAATAAATTTACACTTTTCGGGCTGAACATCCCCCAACCCCCTCCAAAGGGGGAATAAAGAATGTAAATTTATTTCTTCCGCATTCCTTAGGTATCCGATACCTATCTCAAAAACGGGCTTTTTATGCCAGAGTTATTAATTGGAGGACACCTTTAATCCCTATAAAAGAGGTGAAGATCGAAAACGCCAAAATGATTGTTAGGATGATATTTGAAGAAAGATTGAATCGATATTCAGCCATTAAATCTTTTCGATTACCCAGATAGAAGATACAACCTACCGTTATGGGCAATATGACGGAATTGAAAACTTGAGAAACAATCATTACGGATACAGGGCGTGCTTCAAAAATAGGTACCACCAAGCCCAATAAGGAGATGACAAATACCATAATTCGGTATTTTGACAATTTCATGTTTCGAGGCGATTCGTTGTAATCACAAAGTAACCATGGCAACATCAATACATTCGGAAACTGTGAAGAAACACCCGCACCGATGATTCCAATTGCAAATATAGCAACCGCCATTTTACCAGCAAATGGCTCTAATAATTCAATCATTTGAGAAGCCTTGGTCAATCCCAAACCTGCGGGGTAAAGCGTTCCTGCCGCTGCTGCCATAATCGACATACTAATGATAAACATCAGTACAACGGAAACAATCGCATCTTTTTGCTGTGTTTTCTCATCTTTTATTGTCCACCCTGCTTCTTTCACCAATGTCGTTCTGATAATAAATAAGCCTGAAAACACCGTGGTTCCAACCATTGAAGCGATGACCAAAAACGGACTCTTTCCTTGTTCTTCAGGAACAGTAGGAATGTTTGGTATTAGTCCATTCCATATTTCAGATGGAGGTGGCATCAAAATAAAAAAGTTAGCCAGAAAACACACAGACATTACGGCAACGATAACAGCCAATGCACGCTCAAAAAATTGGGTTTCACCATTCCAAAAAATAAAGTAAACGAGCATAACATAAAACGCTGCAAAATAAACAGCAGGAAAACCACCTTCAATAAACGATTTTGACCAAACATGAGAAATATCAGCTACAATGCCCATGACCCCCATCACACTTCCCATCACTCCTGTAGTCAATGCAACAATAAAAAATATACCAACAGCAGGGTGAATGTGTTTTTTAAAAGCTTGAAGTGCCGTCTCGCCTGTCACCATCGTATAGCGGCTATACAAGTTTATCATAAAATAAGTCGCCAAACAGGAGGTCACAATGGTCCATAAAAGCGACATCCCGTAAGTTGCTCCTGCCTTAGCCATTGCAGTCACACTACCCGTACCAATATTAAACCCTAAAAGAAAGATACCTGGAAGAAAGAGTGCAAGGCTTTTTTTTAAACTATTCTTAATCATTTCCTATCGGTTAAATTTAATTCGTGTGAAGAGATGAGCGTAAAACAGAGTCTTTTTTTTAAATACTCCCATTCTTGACATTTTATGAATAATCACCTTGATTATTTTGACAAGATAGGCAAAATGTTTAAATTTGGAGAACCAAAAATTGGTCTACCAATTTTTGATTCTCCAAATTAAAAAGAAAAAATAACTTTTAACCAAAAATTAAACATAGACAAAATGAAATTGAAAACTTTACTACTAACAATGATGATGCTACTCAATGTATCATTATTTGCACAAAGCAGTTTTTCTGTGTCCGGTAAGATAACGAATACAAATAACGAACCAATGATTGGAGTCAATGTAGTGAAACAAGGTACAACTACAGGTACAGTCACAGACTTTGATGGATTCTATAAATTAGATGTCAAATCAGGTGATATACTACAATTTTCTTATTTGGGACACGAATCCCAAACGGTTGCTATCACCAATCAAACAACACTAGACATCACCATGGCTGAAGATAACGACCTATTAGGCGAGGTGGTTGTAGTAGGTTATGGATCTGTAAAAAAGAGCGATGTTACAGGAGCGGTGTCTTCGGTTAATTCAGAAGATTTAACGGCTTTTCCTGTATTAGATGCAGCACAAGCACTTCAAGGTCGTGCAGCGGGTGTTGTTGTTCAGTCTAACAATGGTGGTGAGCCTGGTGCTCCTATCAACATCAAAATTAGAGGAAATACTTCCATTAGTGCCAATAGTTCTCCACTGATTGTTGTGGATGGATTTGTAGGTGCAACGATGCCACAAGCCAATGATATAGCATCTATGGAGGTGCTAAAGGATGCATCCGCAACCGCTATTTACGGTTCTAGAGGCTCAAACGGTGTTGTATTGGTAACTACTAAAAAAGGTAAAAGCGGTAAATTAAATGTTGAACTCAATTCTACTTTTGCGGCTCAAAATACTGCCAATAAGTTAGATTTGTTAAACGCCAATGAATTCGCAGCATACCAAAATCAGATAAGAGCCAACCAAGGTAATACAACTCCTTATCCTCAAGGAACTGCTGATACGGATTGGCAAGACGAAATCTACCAATCTGGAAACACACAGAATCATCAACTTTCTGTTTCAGGAGGTTCAGATAAAATGAATTTTTATGTTTCTGGTAATTATTTTAACCAAGAAGGGATTGTGGTTAATTCTGCTTTCGAAAGAGCTACATTCTTATCAAATGTAGATGCACAAGTATCAGATAAGTTGAAATTGGGAGTGAACCTTTTTGGAAGTAAAGGCACTAAAGATGGAGTAACTACTCAATCAGATGGTTCGGTTACTGTAGGTAATGACGATGTAATTTCTTTGGCAATGAGGTTTGCACCAGATAAATCTATACGAAACGAAGACGGTAGCTTTACAACAAATGATGCTATTGGAGATGAATTGGATAACCCATATGCTGTTGCTACAGAAAGAGTAGACGAGACTATTTCAGATAATTTCAGAGCGAATGTTTATGCAAGTTATGATATCCTAGAAAATCTAACTTTTAAAACAACCTTTGGCTTAAGTTCTGAAAATGAAACCAGAGGAGTTTATCAACCTTCAACATTGAAAGTTACAGCATCTGCTGTAGGAGGAAGAGCTAGGGTTTCAAATGCTAAAAGAACAACTGCCTTGAGTGAAAATTACTTGACATACAATGCCAACATAGGAAAAGGAAACTTAACTTTATTAGCAGGGTATTCTTACCAAAAAAATACTACAGAAGCATTTGCAGCAGCTGGTACAGGCTTTCTTTCAGATGCTTTTTCTTACTATGCTTTAGGCACTGCTACAGGTTTATTACAACCTGCTTCGTCTTTATCAGAGGTAGAGATTCAGTCTCAATTCGGAAGAGTAAACTTCGATTTAGACAATAAGTATTTGATAACTGCTACGGTAAGAAGGGATGGCGCATCAAATTTTGCAGCAAATAATAAATATGCGATTTTTCCATCAGCTGCCTTCGGTTGGAAAATTTCTAATGAAGACTTCTTAAAAGGTAGTGAAGCTATTTCCAACTTAAAATTGAGAGTGAGTTATGGTGCTACAGGTAATCCATCTATTAGTCCTTACCAATCTTTATCAAGATTTGGAAGCCTTTATGCTTCTAGGAATGGGGAAACTGTATTTGCTATTACGCCAGACCAACCTGCTAACCCAGATTTGAAATGGGAAACTTCTTATCAAACAAACTTTGGTATTGATTTAGGTTTACTTGACAATAGAATTAATGTATCATTGGATTATTACAATATTGATACAAAAGATTTGATTTTAGGAAACAATGGTATTCCTGAATATTTCGGCTTCCAAAATGATGAGATCTTAACCAACTTAGGAGAGATTAACAACAGTGGGATTGAACTTGCTTTAAGTTCTAAGAACATTGTTGAAGGAGATTTTAAATGGAGTACAGATTTTAACTTCTCTACAAATAAAAACGAAGTAGTTGCCTTGATCAACGATGCTGATTTGTTTGGTGATGCTGCTCCAAATTATTTTGCTACAGATAGAAGTTATGTTTTAAGAGTAGGTGAAGAAGTTGGTCTTTTTTATGGGTTTGACTATGCTGGTGTTTATCAAGGAGGTGATGCGCCTACAGGTACAGCACCTTTTACAGGTGGTGTAGCAGGTGATCCATTGTTTGTAGATACAGATGGCGATGGTGAAATTACTGCTGATGATAGAACAATTATAGGAAATCCTAATCCAGATTTCACTTTTGGGTTTAACAATACCTTCTCTTATAAAGGTTTTGATTTAGGTATCTTTTTCCAAGGTTCTCAAGGTGGAGAGATTTTTAACATGACAAATGTGCAGTTGAACAATGGAGATGCAAATACTACCAGAGATTACTTCAACAATGCTTGGACAAGTTCAAATACTAGTACAGACCAACCTCGTGTTGGAAACAATAGTAATAGAGAGATTTCTTCTCGTTTTATAGAAGATGGTAGCTACATAAGATTGAAAAATCTAGCTTTAGGGTATAATTTACCTTCAGATGTTACTGAAAGCTTAGGTTTGCAGAACATTAGATTCTCTGTTAGTGCTCAAAATTTACTAACTATTACAGATTACACGGGTTTAGATCCTGAAGTAAATTACACTGCTGATCAGGCGGGTAGTAACTTTTCAGGCAATACAGCTCAAGGGTTTGATTTTGGAAATTACCCAACTGTAAAATCTGTAAATTTCAGCCTTAATGTGAAATTTTAATTGAGTTAATGAATAAGAGTCTGTTGATATAATTTTTGTAAGCTGAAAAACATTAAGTGAAAAAAACAATATCAATGGATTCTATTTTATATCTTTAAAGAATGGAGGAAAGGACTTATTCTGACACTATTCCTTAACTTTTAAAAATAAAAAAAATGAAGAATTTTAAATATCTTTTGATTCTCTTGGTAGGATTTTCAACGGTCAGTTGTTCAGATTTAATAGAAGAACCTGTAGGCTTATTGGCTCCAGATGGTTTCTTTACAACTACAAACGATATACAAACAGCCGTTGATGGTGCTTTTACGCATGCAATCAATGAAAAATTTTGGGGAAGAAAACTATCCATCGCATTGATGTTGCGTTCTGATATGGTCAATCTTCAATCTG
>JBGCDY010000990.1:0-5313 GCA_045105835.1 Chitinophagales bacterium | reverse complement strand
TTCCCTTGGGAATCCTTCACTCTTGACTTAGGAGAAATAAACATTTACCAATACCCCAAAGTCACCATCGAACTTTCTGCCACCCAATCCTTGCCCTTAAGAATAGACCTCTATGATACCCAACATGAATACCCCCTCACCCAAAACATCGAGGTCGCCAATGACCGAACAATTCTAAAATACGACTACAGTCAAGGCTTTGACCAAATAGACCCAAACAAATCCTTGTACCTACTATTTTATGCCGCTCCTGGTGAAGATTTTGCAGGAAAAATCCAAATTCATTCCATACATTTTGAAGCCTTAAGTACAGATATTGAAGAAGTCACCGAAACTGTGGATGACTATGTTTTACGTGCTTTTCCCAATCCCACCAGAGATATTTTTCATGTCGATTTACCCCTAAAACCCCTGCAATACATCAACCTCTACAATACATCGGGGCAAGTCTTATTTACTCAAGACATTTCCCAAGACGCAGGCAATCGAATCAACATTGAAGTAGGTTACTTTCCTGCGGGCAATTACATTTTGCAGTTAGAAGGAGAAACCATTAGCTATACCCAGCAAGTAGTCATCGAATAACCACCAACACCACTATCAGTACCTCTTATCAGAATGCTTTTCCTTCAAAATTCACAAAACCAGCAACCATGAAAGCAAAAATGCTACTCAATATAAACCACCACCCCCTATCGTGTTTCACCAGCCTTTGCTCCAATATATTTCAATATTTTATATTTTTTTTGAAATATACAATCCCCCTCCTTGGAGGGGTTAAGGGAGGTCTTTTGCTCCTCTCTCTTCAAATTTCTGCCCAAACCATCATTCCACTTACCACCGACATGGTCACCAACGAATCAGGCATCGGAAATGCCACCCAAATTGTGGACGAACAAACCGAAGCAGGAGACCCTGCCAACGATGCAGGTGGACAGCCCTTTAGCACTTGGTACACAGGCTTCAATGCTAACAATTACCCAGCCAGTACCTATATAAATTTAGGCGCATTTCACGACCTAACCGACATCTATGTATTCGACCTCAACAATACAGGCGACCTCACCATAGAATATGGCAGTCCAGGTAGTTGGATTCCATTGACTTCCATCAACCTCAATAAATACCTCAAATGGAAAGGCAAAAGCGTAGATGTCCAAACCCAATATCTGCGATTTACCAGAGAAACATCAGGAGCCATTTTTGCAGAGGTCGTATTATACGGAGGTCTCACCCCACCTCCCTCCGAAAAACTCCTCCTCGAACCTTCTATGATGACCAATGAAATGAGCATTGGCAATCCAGGTATGCTCGTAGACGAACAAAGCACAGCAGGAGATCCTGCCGAGGGTACAGGAGGCAATCCAACCACGACTTGGTTCACCAATTGGAATCCAGGTTCTCATCCTGCCAATGCCTATATTGACTTGGGAGAAATGCACCAAATCACCCAAGTATTCTTGCGAGATTATGGCAACAGCGGTGACTTTGAAGTAGCCTATGGAGCACCTGGCAACTGGACGCTTGCACTGACAGATGACCTAAAAAAATTCCAAAAATGGAAGGAACACAATGTAGACCTTCAAACCCGATATTTGCGATTCTCCAGAAAATCAGGAGGTTCCAATGCCAGCGAGGTCGTTTTGTATGGCTATTCCTTAGACAACCTTCCCGACAATATCCCTCCAGCAGCCATCAGTGACCTAACCGCCACAACTATTACCGAAAACTCCATAGAATTCCAATGGACAGCACCAGGGGATGATGACATGACAGGAACTGCCAGCAGCTACGATATCCGATACAGCACTGACCCAATAGACAACAACAATTTTGACACAGCAACTCCTTACAGCAATCCTCCTACCCCCTCCATTTCAGGCACTACCGAAACAGGCTTACTCGAAAGTTTAGTTCCCAATACAACCTATTACTTTGCCATCAAAACCATGGATTTGCAAGGCAATCTTTCTTCTCTCTCCAATGTACTTACCACCACAACAGAAGAAAGCACAGGCGAACCTATGGTTTCCTTCAAAATTCCCGTCAGTCCTGCAATGGTCGTCAATGAGTCCAGCTCAGGAAATCCAGATAAATTAGCCGATGAGCAAACAATCGCAGGGGACCCCATCAATGACCCAAGTGGCAAACCCAATACAGTATGGTTTACAGGCTGGAATCCCGCAAACTATCCCGCACATGCCTACCTCGATTTGGGAGAAGAATATACGCTCACCTCTATTTTCCTATTCGATACCTTCAATTCGGGAACGGTCACTATCTCTTATGGCAGTCCAAACAATTGGATTCCCCTGTTCAACAACTCTATGCCCTTTTACCTCAAATGGCAACAATACGATACCCAAGTCACCACCCAATACTTGCGGGTAACAAGGGCAAATGGCGGAGCAAATACTTCAGAAATCGTCTTGTATGGTTACGAAACCAATCCTTCAAGCTCTCCTCCAAACCCCATCACCGATTTAAGCACTTCAATACCAACACCCTATTCGCTTCAATTGCAGTGGACAGTTCCACCCGAAATAGGCGCAAGTCCTGCAATAGCTTACGACTTACGTTATAGTAGCTCGCCAATTGACGAAAACAATTTTGAAGCTGCCACAACTTTAGGTAGTTCGATGACTCCTGCCAATACTGGTGAAACAGAGACTTTCCTCTTTGATGGACTGCAATCCAATACCGACTACTATTTCGCCATCAAAAGCATTGGAGAAGACGATTTGACTTCCGATATTTCCAATATTGCGACAGGGACAACCCTCGACATCTTGCCCAACAACCAGTTCATCATTCCAGTTGACACCAATTTCATCGTCAATGAATCAGGCTATGGCAATGCAAAACTACTCTTTGATGAACCCGATTTGGCGGGCGACCCTGCCAACAACAACAGCGGTGGAGCCAACACTTTGTGGTATCCTGGCGAATCCCCCTTTCAGCATCCAGCAAGTGCTTATGTAGATTTGAAACAAACCTTTCTCATTGATGCCATCTATCTTTTCGACATTTTTGGTACAGATGATTTCATCATCGAATATGGCGAACCAGGTGCTTGGCAAGATTTGGCTACTGTCAGTTTGAGTAATTTGTTTATCTGGACAAACGTACAAACCCATGTCGAAACCCGCTACCTACGGTTCACCCGTACAGGACAAGACTCCAATACCCGTGAAATCGTTTTGTATGGCTCGGCAACAGGTTTAGACCCTGGACCACCTGCTGATATTATAGATTTAACCGCCACTCCATCCAGTACTTTTGCCACATTGGAGTGGACAGCACCAGGAGATGACGAAAACACTGGTACAGCAACGAGCTACGATATCCGATACAGCACTGCTCCAATTACCTCCGAAAATTTTGAAACTGCTACACCTACCGAAGCACCCACACCTTCCATTGCAGGAAGCAGCGAAAGCAATATTGTTTACAATTTGGCACAAAACACGACCTACTATTTTGCCTTGAAAACTACAGATGAAATGGGCTATACCAGTGACATCTCCAATGTGGTCAGCACCACCACCAATGACAATATAGATGCCACTCCACCTGCTGCCATCACTGATTTGACTGTCACTTACATCACTGCTACCTCCGCTACCTTGCGGTGGACTACTGTAGGCGACGACGACCACATAGGCACTGCCAAAAGCTACGACATAAGAATGAGTCTGGAAGACATCACCCCTTCCAACTTTTTCCGTGCCATTCCCATCAAAGGCGAACCCATCCCCGTAGCCAATGGCTTAATTCAAACTCTTACAGTAAACCAATTACCGACCAATACCAACATTTGTTTTGCGATGAAAACATGGGACGAAGTACCCAACATTGCAGATATCTCCAATGTCATTTGTATTGATACCGAAGAATTGGAAGCGGAGAGCAAAATCCCATTGAATCCTTCAATGGTAGTCAATGAATCGGGGCTTGGAGAACCTGAAAACTTGGTGGACGAACAAGAATTGTCGGGCGAACCTGCTACAAGTTCTGGTGGCAGTCCCGAAACAACTTGGACGACTCCTTTGGAGAACAATATTGCCTATCCTATTCACGCTTACATTGATTTGGGGCAACCTTACATTGTTACCAAAGTCTTTTTGAGAGACATCGTGGGGCAAGCTCCCATGACCGTTTCTCATGGCTATCCTGGTCATTGGACAGAATTGTTTACTGATAACCTTTCGGGCTTTTTCTCTTGGAATCAGCACAATGTATTCGTCAATACCCGCTACATTCGCTTGAGCAAATTGGACATCAATTCCAATATCAACGAATTGGTACTCTATGGATATCCTGTTGCCCCAAGCAATACCGACACTACTCCCCCTGCTGCCATCACCGATTTGGTGGCGACTGCAATGGATGAACATACCGCAGAGCTAACTTGGACAGCAGTAGGCGACGACGGAAATGTGGGAACAGCTGAACTCTACAATGTTCGGTACAGCAACAACCCCATTACTGACCAAAACTTCAATGAAGCAACAGAATATTTTGGTGCGCCTGCTCCTGCAATTGCAGGTACACAACAATGTGTTCAAATTGATGGACTTTGGTCGGGAAGCACCTACTATTTTGCGGTGCAATCTTTGGAGGAAAACGTCAATATCTCGGATATTTCCAATGTCGATACTGCCAAAACAGTGCAAGTCATTGGAGGACCTCCACAGCGTATTGCTTTGAATTCAGATATGATTTTGAACCAATCTGCTTTGGGTGATGCAAGTTTTTTGGTGGATGAACAAATTGAAGTGGGCGAACCTGCAATGGGAGATATTTCCAGCCCACAAACGTTTTGGACAGCAGGTGTGAATCCGTGGTATTATCCTGTTTCGGCTTTCATTGATTTAGGGGCAGAATACGAACTATCAGAATTGTATCTCTACGATGATTTTGCAGAAGTTTCTGCCGCACCGATTTCTATTGAAGTCGGCGAACCCTTCAATTGGACACCACTTTTGACAGACAGTTTGAAGGGAGAAAATGTGTGGAGTGACCACGATTTGACCACAGGTGCTACAGTGACGACCCGTTATGTTCGGGTTATTTTACACAATCCGCTTACCCGTATGTCGGAGTTGGTTTTGTATGGTTCTTCCACAGAAGCCATTGAAGAAGAGGAACTCACCCAAACACCACACGATTTGCCAGCCATAGACCAAATGATGGGCTTGAACGCTTTTATTGACGACCCTTTGGGGAGAATGCAAGCAACGGGTGTGGTGCGTGAATACCACCAATGGCGTTGGGACGAAGGCAATTTGGACACGGCTTGTCCAGGTTATC
>JBGCDY010000989.1:0-3556 GCA_045105835.1 Chitinophagales bacterium | reverse complement strand
CTATACGGAAAAGGCTTGAAATCCCTGACCGACTTAGAAACCAAAAAACTCAAATGGCAAGAAACACAAGCGAAAGTGACGGTGCAGGAAAACAAATTGCTTACCCAGAAGAACGAACTGCAAAATCTTCAAATTCAGCTGGATGCAGTCGAAAGCAACTATGCAGATAAATTGGCAAAATCACAATCAGATAAATTTTCGGCATTGTCCAATAAACTTGATGCGACGGCTACGACTTCAAAACTGCAAAACCAACTGAGCAATTATAGCCAAAGACAAAAACTCTACTACATCACTGCCCCACAGTCGGGCTATGTCACCAAAGCCATCAAAAAAGGTTTGGGTGAAATCATCAAGGAAGGAACAGACATCGTGACCATTATGCCAGATATATACGATTTGGCGGTTGAAATATATGTCAAACCTCAAGATTTGCCCTTGCTTGAAAAAGGAAACAATGTTCGGCTTCAATTTGATGGATGGCCTGCAATGGTCTTCAGTGGATGGCCCAATTCTTCTTTTGGAACGTTCTCTGGTGATGTGTTTGCAATAGACCAATTCATCAGCGACAACAATAAGTACCGTCTAATTGTGGCACCCAATGACCCCGAAAAACCTTGGCCGAACCTATTGAGAGTAGGCTCAGGAACAAAGGCTTTTGTACTGCTCAACAATGTACCATTGTGGTATGAACTGTGGCGACAACTGAATGGTTTTCCGCCCGATTTTTACGAAAAAAATAAAAAGCCCTTAGATATCAAACGCAAAGCACCTTTAAAATCTGTGAAATAAATGCAATTTTATACCCGAAAGCTTATCAAACCAGGAGACCTCAATGCCCGAAATACCCTTTTTGGAGGGGCATTGCTCCGATGGATAGACGAAGAAGCAGGCATCTATGCGATGACCAAATTGGACTCCAAAAATGTGGTAACGAAGTACATGTCCGAAATCAATTTTATCAGTTCTGGACGGCAAGGAGATGTCGTTGAAATTGGCCTGGACTTCAAAAAAATTGGTCGTACTTCCATTAGTTTTTCATGTGAAGTCCGAAACGTTTTTACCAAAAAAACCATCATTACGATTGACAACATTGTGTTTGTGAGAGTGGATGAAGAAGGCATAGCAACGCCTCATGGCAAAACAATGGAAAACTTGGATTTACAAAAACAATGAAATGAAGAATGAGAAACACCCTTTTTTACAACATCATAGTAGTTTCCTGTTTACTACTTTTTTCTTTGGTAGGTTCAGCACAGAATGATTCTACTATACTGACCTACAATGAATACATCAAAAATGTATTGACACATCACCCGATGGCACAACGAGCCGATTTACAAACCGATTTTGCAGAAGCGAGGTGGCTTTCGGCGAGAGGCAAATTTGACCCCAAGTTGACCTCCAGTTGGAGTGAAAAGAATTTTGATGGAAAACATTACTACAAAGTATTTGAAGCGGGGTTCAAGATTCCCACTTGGTATGGATTGAGTGTCTCAGGAGGGTATGAGAATACGGATGGAGTATTTTTGAACCCTGAAAATAAGACAGACAAACATGGACTTTGGGCAGCAGGAATTGAAGCGAATTTGCTGCAAGGCTTACTCATAGATGAGCGAAGAGCGGCATTGAAGCAAGCAGAAGTGTATCAAAAATCGGCTGCAAACGAGCGCAAAATCATGTTGAATCAATTGTTGTTGGCTGCTTCTCAGTCATATATTAATTGGCAACTTGTGTTTAACAACCAAATAGTTATTGAAGGAGGCATTGATTTAGCGGAGGAATATTTGGAGGCAACTCGACAATTGTTTCGGAATGGTGACAAGCCTGCAATTGATACTTTGGAGGCTTTTTTGATTGTCCAAGACCGCCTTCTTCGACTGCAAACGAATGAAATACAATTGGTGACTGCCAAACAGCAATTGGAAAATTACTTGTGGTATGAACAAGTTCCTCTCGAACTTCAATCTACTACAGTTCCTCAAGACATGAGTGAAAACAATCTGGACTGGATTGATTATGCTCCTTTGACCCAAATGCTGGACAAACACCCTGACATATTGGAGAAGGAATTGAAGAGAGCGCAATATGGAATTGAAGGGAGAATGAAGCGAGACAAACTCAAACCAAAATTGAAGCTCAAATACAATCCTTTGCTGCAAACTTCCGAAAATGGAATTGCACCCAATTATGCACTTTCCAACTACAAGTGGGGCTTTGAGTTTTCGATGCCTTTGTTGATGCGAAGTGAAAAGGCTGCGATTGCAGAAAATCAACTCAAAATCAGGGAGGTGGAATACGACATTCTCGACAAACGAAATACAATACTGAACAAAGTAGAAGCGAATTTGGCAAAGCAAAGTTTGTTGCAGAGGCAGGTGAACCTTCAAAGCCAAAATGTCTCGAATTACAAAAGGCTTTTGGATGCCGAAAGGACGAAATTTGACTTTGGTGAAAGCTCGGTTTTTCTTCTGAACAAGAGACAGGAAAAATACCTCGAATCAAGCATTAAGCTCACCGAATTGATTGCCAAATACCAAATGGCGAATGTTGAATATTTGTTTTTTAGAGGAGATTTTTTGGATGTAATGGAGTAGTGTTTCCGTATCCAATACCTACAAAAAAACAAAAATCCCGTTTTATTTGAAGTCCAAAGACCTAAAATAAAACGGGATTTTTGTTTTTATTGGAAACTTTTGAAGTCTATTCTCAAACATATCGAGTATTTGAAAAATAGTGTGTTCTTTAGAAATAAAGACTTCAAAAGTTTTGGCTTTGCCATTGTTTTCAAGAAGAAAAGCAATAGTTAAGTACTCGTACAAAAGTAATCAGGTAATTCATTTGCCGCAATCACCTAAAAACCAGCTCTTCCTTATCTGACCTCCCACATCTGACTTCTTACTTAAAACCTCAATATTGCTCCACCCAACATATTGATTCCATAAGTCGGGTAATTTAGGAAACGCTCTGCTTTGATACCCAATGCGTTGTTTACATTCGCAAACACCGAAAGGTTGTCAAACAATTTGTATTGTGCTGCAAGATTCAAGTCTGTGTAGTTTTTTAAATCCTGAGCCATGCCATCGTTTAATCTGCCTTTTGCACCACTCATCACAAACAATTCGCCCGTTACCTGCAATTTCTCCAAAGGCTTAAATTCTGCCTTTAGGTTGATGCGAGCACTCGGCAATTGCCAAGCTTCGGCTTCTTGTTCCAAGGTATAACTATAGGCATTGAAGCCCAAAGAGGTGCGGAGTTTATCGCCCATTTGGTAAGCAATTTCCACTTGTGCATTGACGGTTTTCATTTCTGGCTCAAAAATCACATTGAAGGTATTGCCAATCTCATTGTCATTCACATAAAGCGGCTGATTATCGGTGATTTCTTGTCCTACTCGTGCATTGTAAGACACACTGTTCATCGAGCCTTTTGCTCCGATATAGCGGTCTTCTTTTTGTGAGTTTTGCAGAGAAACGAATGGCGTGATGAAAGGATTGTCTTCGGTAATCGACATGTAACTGTTCTTGACAAACTGTTTTTGCCAACCACCATAGAG
>JBGCDY010000988.1:0-7335 GCA_045105835.1 Chitinophagales bacterium | reverse complement strand
CCTCAAAGGCGGACATTTTATTGTAGATGAACAGCCAGAAGAAGTGGGTAAGGCAATTAAGGAATTTCTTCTTGGGGAATAAAAAAGGGATTGCAGGTGGCGGGTTAGTTAGAAAATGGTAAACATATCATCTTCTAAAATAACCCTTTGCGCCTCGTCAAAAGAAACGTTTTGATACATAAAATGACGCTCCCATTTCTCCGAGGAGGTATAGAAAGAAAGGCTGAAATGATCTTTACCCACCAACTCCAAACGAGCAATTCCTGAATCAAAGAAATCCTTGTACCTATTCTCTCCTCCAACTTTGAATTTCTGCATGATGTAGAAGTAATTACCTCGCCATTTGCTGAATACATCAATGCAGTGATTCCATTCTTGAGGCTCTGGAATAGGTTTAAGGTTTTTCTTCAACTCTTCAATAAAAGGTTCAAATTGTTTGGAGATACTGTCTTTTTGCGTTTTTGTTGCCATGATTTTGACTTTATAATGAGGGGGTAAATTTTTAAGTTCTCATTTATTCATTCCCTTGTCCTGCCATAAAAATAATTTCTTCTACCACAGGTTTTGCACGGTAGTCACGGTCAAAGAGCAGTGGGTAATCCGTTCTACCTTTGATTGGCCAATAATTGCGCCACGACTGTCCATCATCTACACCCCAAAAAGTGATACGCTCAATTTTTTCACTATGTTTCAAAAAGATGGTAAATAAATCCAAGTAACGTTTATTGAAGTTAAAAGCCACATCGTAAGACAAGCCTTTGTCATACGGATCATATTCTGCCTTGAATTCTCCAGTCAAAGATACATCCGCTGATTCTCCACCTTCGGGAAAAGGCAAAACTGAAATATCCAATTCCGTAACCATCACCTTCACGTCCAATTCAGAAAATGCGACAATACTGGCTTCAAAATCTTCGAGATTGGGGAAATCCAGCGAAGAGTGCCCTTGCATTCCGATTCCGTCAATTTGCACAGCCTGTTCCTGCAATCGCTTCACCATTTTTATCACCCCTTCTCTTTTTGGAGGAAGTGACATTGAATAGTCATTGTAATACAGTTTTGCATCAGGATCAGCAGCATGAGCAAACTCAAAAGCCAATTTAATAAAGTCATCGCCAATGATTTTGTGCCACTCACTATCTCTAAATCCTCCCTCATCTGAAATTGCTTCATTCACAACATCCCAGCCATCTACTCGTCCTTTGTAGCGACTTACAATGGTGGTGATGTGCGTTCGCATTCTTTCCGTAAGCACCTCTTTTGAAACCTGTGTACCATCCGCATTTTTGAACAACCAATCAGGCGTTTGTTGATGCCAAACAAGCGTATGTCCAATGATAAAGTGCCCATTTTTCTCGCCATACTCTACAAAAGCATCCGCTTCCGCAAAAGTGAACTCTCCCTCTTTTGGTTGCAAACTTTCACTCTTCATGCAGTTTTCTGCCACTATAGAGTTCATGTGTTTTTTGATGACCTTCAAAGCGGAAGTATCAGAACCATTGATTTCGTCGCTATTGAGAGCCGTACCAATATAAAATTTTCCCTTAAAGGCATCCTTCAATGTTTGACTGGAAGCTGTTGAGGTTGAAGCAGTCGGAGTAGTTGTTTCCTTTGCGGAGTCACTTTGGGTACTACAAGCAGATTGCAGTAAGAAAATGGTTAAAAGCAGTATCCATTGTTGTTGTTGTTTAATCATGGTATTTTATTTTTGGCTCTTTGTGTAAAATTGGGTTTAGAATCAAAATTATTAGCCTCTTCGGTCAGCTAAATCGGCTTCTATTTGAAGCTCCATTTTTTTATTGATTTCGTAGAAGAACAAGCAGCCGACTCCCAATAAAAACACAATGCCAGGGAATATGCTAACAGACAATTTTATGCCATTGGTAGTAGCCGCATTTTGGACAGCCGCTTCAGCATTGTAACCATAATTTGCCAAGATTCCAGCCACCAATGCGCCACCAATACTCAAGCCTATTTTTAAACCAAATATCATGGCAGAGAAAATGATTCCCGTAGCACGTCTGTTGTTTTTCCATTCAGAGTAATCTGCCACATCCGCAATCATTGCCCACAATATCGGAATGGTGATACCATAGAAGAAACCATGCAAAATTTGGGTGATGAAAACAATGCTAATGGATTCTGGAGGGTAGAAGTAGAATAGGAGAAGAAATATAGTGGACAAAAATAAGCCACCGCCAAATACATCTCGTTTACCAAACTTATCTGCCAAACCTTTGGAGAACATAATTCCCACAATCATAAAAATAATTCCTCCAGCATTGAACAAACTGAATGCAGATGTAGGTGCATCTTCTGGCCATTGAAATGAGGTCAAACCAACACCCGTCAATACGCTATTCAGCCCATCAATAAACCCATTGAAGCCCACATTCGTCAAAAAAGAAGCTAAGTGTGCTTCACTCAAATAATCTTTGAAATAATAAATATACATTCCTCCCTTCAATGCCAAAGTGATGAAAATCAATATGGTCAGTACCAACATGGCTATCCATGGCTTATTTTTGGTCAAATCCAATAAGTCGTCTTTGATAGAAGATTTTTGTTGAGGAGAAGGAACAACCCTTTCTTTGGTGGTCAAAAAAGTAATCAACAAAAATACAGAACCTACAATGGCAAAAATAGTCATGGTACTTTTAAAACCCACTGCTTTGTCACCGCCTCCCAATATCAAAACCAATGGAAGCAACAATACCTGTATGATGAACTGTGCCACCATCACTGCCACAAAACGGTAAGAAGACAAACTGTTTCGTTCTGCCATGTCACCTGTTAATACTCCACTCAAAGCGGAGTAGGGGAGATTATTGGCAGAATAAATGATGACCAACAAGAAATAAGTCACCAAAGCATAAATCACCTTTCCATTTGGTCCAAAATCGGGGGTACTGAACGCCAAAAGTGAAATTACTCCAAATGGAATCGCTGTCCACAAAATCCAAGGTCTGAATTTTCCCCATTTCGTGTTGGTTCGGTCTGCAATGACTCCCATGATAATGTTGAAGAACGCGCCTACAAATCCACCTACAAAGATGATGGTCGCAGCAGTGGCAGCAGGAATTTTATAAACATCCGTATAGAAGAATGCCAAAAAGGTCATTAGCGTCTGAAAAATTAGGTTGGCAGAGAGGTCGCCCAAACTATAGCCCACTTTTTCTAAAACGGATAATTTTTGATTGGAGGTGCTCATAGTGTCTGTATTGTTTTATGGTTCTGATTTAGCTTGCTTATGTGAGGCTTCCAAAGCCTTAATCTTTTCGACAGAAATTATCAAAGCACGGTTGGTTTTGATGTCATTTGTGTTGGCTTTATGGTCAGGAAAGAGGGATTTTGAAGTATTCTTCATTAGTTAGAGGGAAGTATGCTGATTTTTTACCATTAAAATAATTGGGTTCTTCGACAATTTTATGAAAAGGCTAAAACTTTTGAAGTGTCATTCGTGAATCGAATGTAGGTATAAAATGAATGACAAAAGTTCAAAAAGTAGAATTTACTTCAAGGAGAGTTTGAGGTGTGTCGGGAAAGAAGAATTAGGAGGCACAAAAAATAAGGTGAGGTAAAACACTCAAAACCAGAATTGCAGCGTAAATACTGATGTTAACAAGACAAAAAAAAGCGATTGATAATTATTTATCAATCGCTTTGGCAATAAATTTGCATAATATTGAGATACTAACGTATCTGATTTTATGCAGTTAAGAGTGCGGGCGAAGGGACTCGAACCCCCACGCCGTGAAGCACTAGATCCTAAGTCTAGCATGTCTACCAATTCCATCACGCCCGCTTCTTTAATTTCAGGTCGCAAATTTACTCTTTTTTCACATAATTAGAAATTAACTGGAGAAAATTGTTAATTTTATTTTGATTTTGTGTTTTTCTCCAATTACCACTAGCTAAAAATAAGAATGATTTTGACACATATTTATGAAAAAATTGAGGAACCAGAAGTAGTAGAAGCCTGCAAAAATCTATTGAAAGTTTGTGATCCTGTTAGTGATGCAGATAGGAATCGGATTGAGAGGGCTATTACAGTAGCTTATGAAGCGCACAAAGGAATGATGCGAAAGGCTGGAGGCCCTTATATTCTGCATCCTATTGAGGTAGCCCAAATTGTGGCAACAGAAGTAGGCTTGGGGGCAACTTCTGTGATTTGTGCTTTGCTGCATGATGTGGTAGAGGACACGGATCTTACATTAGAAGATTTGCAACGGGAATTTGGAGTGAAGGTGGCAGATATCGTGGATGGGCTCACCAAAATAAAAGTCTACAACAAGAGTTGGGTGGCTCAAAAGGCGGAAAACTTCAAAAAAATACTTTTTGCACTCGGCAAAGATGTGCGGGTCATTTTGATTAAGTTGGCGGATCGTCTCCACAATATGCGGACGATGGATGCCATGCCTGCCAAAAAACAAGAACTGATTGCTTCCGAAACCTTGTTTTTGTATACTCCAATTGCTCACCGCTTGGGTCTATACAGTATCAAATCCGAATTGGAAGATCTTTCTATCAAATATACACAGCGAGAAGTTTACAAGGACATCGCCAAAAAACTGAGCCAAACCAAGAGAAGCCGAGAGAAGTTTATTAAAGAATTTATTGAGCCTGTCAATAAAAAATTGAAGGAAGGTGGAATTGGTGAGTTTCAGATTTATGGTCGTCCCAAGCACATCTTTTCGATTATGAATAAGATGAAAAACAAGGGGGTTCCTTTTGAGGAAATTTATGACTTGTTTGCCATTCGAATCATTATTGACGCAGACGATAAGGAGGGCAAAGGACTTTGTTGGAAAGCTTATTCAATTGTCACCGACTTATATAGACCCAATCCTGGGCGACTTCGAGATTGGATTTCGAACCCCAAATCAAATGGCTATGAATCCCTGCATACCACAGTGATGAGTCCAGGTGGTAAATGGGTGGAAGTGCAGATTCGGACTTTGGTGATGAATGAAATTGCGGAAAAAGGGGTGGCGGCTCACTGGAAATACAAAGGCGGTCGTGCGGAAGGTAAATTTGACGATTGGCTGCAAAAGGTGCGAGAATATCTGCAAAATCCACAAGGCACAGCAGTAGATTTGCTGCATGATTTTCGACACAATTTGTATGTCAACAATATTTATGTTTTTACCCCAAACGGAGATGTTCGCACGCTTCCAAGCGGAGCTACGATTTTGGACTTTGCTTTTGACATTCACACCGATTTGGGTTGTATGTGTATAGGCGCAAAAATTGATGGCAAACTCTACCCGATTTCTCACAAATTGGGGAGTGGTGATCAGATAGAGATTATTACTTCAAAAAAGCAAAGGCCTTCTGAAGATTGGCTCAACACCACCGTAACTAGCAAGGCAAGAACCAAAATCAAACAGGTACTCAAGGGTGAAAAACGAAAAATTGCTGAAATGGGCAAGGAGATTCTTCAACGCAAATTGAAGAATCTGATAAAGACTCAAATGACCAACAACCTCATTGACGAGTTGGCTCAACACTACAAATTCAACGATCGCTTGGAGTTTTTGTACCAAATTGCCCAAAAGAAGTTTGACCTTTCGCAGCTCAAAAAACTCAATATTGTAGGAGACAAGATAGTGGTTGCCAAAGAGAATAAACCCGTTCCTATCAATGTGGAGGAGGTAAATGTTCCTACCAAAGTGGCGGATGATGTGGATATCAATATTTTTGAAGGCTTTGCAGACCACATAGACTACCACATTGCCAACTGTTGCAAACCTGTTCCTGGAGATATGGTTTTTGGCTTCATTACCGTGGGAAAAGGTATCAGTATTCATCAACAAAACTGCTCCAATGCACAAGACTTGTCGAGCCGTTATCCTTACCGAATTGTCAAAATAAAGTGGGCAAAAGCCACCAAGAATGTGATGTTCCTTACCCACATTCGCATCAGTGGAGTGGATGATATTGGCTTGGTGAACAAACTGACGAGTATTATTTCCAACGATTTGAAAATCAATATGCGTTCTATTTCTTTGGATGCAACGGATGGTCTTTTTGAAGGAAATATTGAGATTTACCTGAACGACAACAAAGAGTTAATGTTATTGACCAGAAAACTTGAAGAGGTGGAAGGTATTCACAAAATCGAACGATTGAGTTGATTTTAAGTGGGAAGCAAGAAGTAAGACCGCTAAAGCTGCGAGAAAAGAGACTGACAACTAGCAGACTAAACAGATGGGAATACCTGAAAATTTTTGTCCGAGTACTTAGGATTCTTGTATCTCTAAAAGGACTTCGGAAGCTTTTTTCACAAAGTGATGCTTCCGAAGTTTTTTTATGTTCTTTGATGAAGCTTTCAAAGCAATTCAGACAAAAATAGGATTTGAATCAAGCCTAAGTATTCTTTCAAGATGATGTTGTCGAGTATTCTTTGGCAAGAACCATGTGTCACACTCTAAGTGTCTTCTGAATGGATAGGAATATTTCGGTTAAATATCCACCTGACAAGCTGAAGTTGACAAACTACTAAGCCAAATCCTATTTTTGCGCTTGAATTTGCCTACTGAATTTGAGTTTTACTTATAACCCTGCCACCAAACGACCCTTAGGGTATTTCACACTGTACTCCAATTTGATTTTTTTGGTTTGACCTGCGGGAATATCCAATCGCCAAAGCAGTTTGCCATACTTTTCGGTGTATTCTGCACCATCTTTGCCGATGAGTTTTACTTCAATATTCTCATTTTGAGAAATCGGAATTTGGTCTAAAATTTCGATATGAGCCGTCGTTCCCTTATTGTTTCGTACACTGATTTCGTAGGTTTTGGTTTCAGTTCGCTTGTTGCCAAGGAAATTGGTTTCGCTCAAATCATTCAGTTCCATACGCTTGATTTGAATCTGCTCATCCCTTCCAAAAGACAACAAAAGGGTATCAGCAGTTGTAGCAGGGTTGATAAAAGACTGTCCGATATAGGTGTCGTCAAAGAAAATATTGGCATTACCAGCCAAGAGATTCAAATTGCCCCAATTAGTGATTTTTGCCAATAAGAATGCACCCTCATCCAGTTTCGGAACGGTGTGGTAATCGTATTCTGCATCAATTTCGTAGTCCTTCAAATCCACTAAGTGATACTGACCATCAGTCGGAATGCTTTGTTTGAGTTGAACTTCAAAAGACAAATTCAATTGGTTTTGATTCAAGACCACATTTTCCTCCTCTCTATCTCCTGCATAGTCCAACTTCTCTGTCTCATCCATCGTCATCATATTTCCCCTCATATCCTTATCAGATAGCTGCATACTGTTCATCATTTGATTGGGTATGGCTCTTTTCTTTTGATTGAGACCAGGGCTATATGG
>JBGCDY010000987.1:0-2344 GCA_045105835.1 Chitinophagales bacterium | reverse complement strand
GATGAAAATGGAAGGTAAAGGGTCATCGTTTCAATTAAAGAAAACTCCTTTGAGAGGTACACCCATTCAGAGAATGGGTTGGACATGGAATGCCAAAACTAAGACATGGAAGCCAGATGAATGGGGGTATGCAGGAACTCCACCTAAAGATTGGGGTTGGGGAAAGTACTCTGGAGAGCATAAAGATGATGGGGTTGAGGAAGGAGCTGAGGAGGAGGAAGAAATTAATTATACAACAGGAAACCCAAAGGCTACAAGGTATGGTGAATTAAACGATATCCTCAAAGGAAGTGCTATTAATACTTTCGCAAGTACACTGATATCTAGCTATTATCCTAGTGGTGCAGGAAAGGGACACAATAAACATGGTAGTAGTAAGGATGCACAATACAGTAAAAAATCACAATTGACTAATTTTATGAATACTGTAGAGGCTGGAAGTAAAGTCAAGGTTGCTACAGCAATATATAGAGACTTTGGTTTTTATCCAGGGTAGAAACAGTCTTTAAATAGGTAAAATAACCTAAAAAGAACCCATCAAATTCCCCAATTTGATGGGTTCTTTCGTATTTTGGAACTCCAATTTCAAAATACAAACAAACAACCATGAGCTTCAAACGATTACTCACCCTCTTATCCATTCTGGCATTTAGTTTCATTGCCTATACTTGCAGTGACAACTCCAAAAGTCAAACCTCGACCAAAGAACGACCACACGACCCCTGGGTATATCGCTCGGTTTTAGACCAAAAAGCACGTATGGTTACCCTTGCTTTAAACAAACACCTTTGGGCGGCGTATGATGCAGAGCGATGTGCTTTGTACAAAGTTTGGCGAAGCGGAGTCAATCTGGACGGGGCAGTTTATACCACAGCTCATGGACCTCAACCCACTGCTTTGGGGGATTCTTACATTGTGAACGAAGCACAAAATCCGTGGCGAATCCTGCAAAATGGAAAAGAATCAGAAGCGAAAGCAATTTATAAAGGGCATCGTTTTGAAGACGGTCATGCTTATTTGCAGTACCAATTGAAGTTAGCAGATGGCAAGGTCATTGACATAAAAGAAATGGCAGAACACCAAGCAAGTGGCAGCCACAAACCCATTTTTCAAAGAGAATTTACGACCTCCAATGTGCCAGAAGGTGTTGAAGTAGTGTTGCTGACCAATGTGAGTTCTATTGCAGGAGCAGAAGACATTGATACCGACGGCAAATTTGATGTCTTGGAGAGCAAAGAAAGGATATTGGACAAGGTCATTAAAGGAGTGGACATTGGAGGGAAATTAACTTTGAAAAGCAATGCGACTACTCGCTTCAATGTGACCTTTATTGGTACGCCAATGATTGTGAACGAGGATGAAGCTGCAAGAAAAGCCGCAGACGAAGAAATGCCCGAAGGCGCACGCCTAATCGCCCAAAACGACTGCAAAACCTGCCACAATACCTATAAACAAACCATCGGCCCTGCCTACATGAAGGTCGCCCGAAAATACAAAACGAACTCAGAAAGAATTGACTACCTCGTAAGCCGAGTCATTAAAGGTGGTAGCGGCGTATGGGGAACACAAGCCATGAGTGCACATCCCGATTTGATGCCCGAAGATGCCAAAACCATGGTAGAATATATTTTGGGATTGGACGAAGAAGATTTGGAAGAAGGAGCAGATACGATTGACAATCAACCTGTGGTGCAAGTGTATCGTTTTGAAGGAAAGACCTACAATGAAATGCCGCTCTTTGATTCCATTCACATCGACCACCGCTTCAAAGTCGGCAAAATTGACCACGATGAAAACGATTTTGAATGGGTCAAAACAGGAGGAGGTTTTGTGTACAAAGGTTATCTGAACATCAAAAAAACGGACAATTATGTGTTTCGATTGCAAAACAATTTCAGGGCGACCCTGCAAATTGATGGCAAAGAATTGGCGAACCACAACAGCGGCAAAGCCGAGAAATCAACGGATATAGAACTGGAATTGAAGGTGGGTTATCACCCTTACCGAATCGAATATTACCGCCCAGAATTGCCCACCAATTTGCATTTTTCATGGGCACCTCATGGGCAAAACAAATTTGAGCCTGTGCCTGATAAAGTCTTGATGCACATGGTGGCGGACGAAGCTCCTTTGCCGAAAAGAGACGAAGGTTTGGGGCGTAGGATTCCTGGTGATGGTTTTGCATTGCAGGGTGTTCACCCAAGCTATGATTTGTGCCAATCACGTCCAGACGATTTTTTGCCCAAAGTAGCGGGAATGGACTTTTTGCCAGACGGTCGTTTGGTCATCAGCACCTGGGACCCAGCAGGTCGGGTATTGATTTTGGAGGGCGTGCAAGGTTGCG
>JBGCDY010000986.1:0-3579 GCA_045105835.1 Chitinophagales bacterium | reverse complement strand
ACTAAGTATCATCATGGAAAGAACTTCCAAAATGGCTAAGGCATAAGTATCCTCTCTTTTCAAACAAATATTGAGAGCTTACACATCATGACCCTCAAAAGTTTTAAAGACGTGGAAGACAAAAAGAGTATCCTAAAGAATTTGAATTTGCCTGTATTGATTTTGAAGGGGCAATGTGACAACCAAAAATGGGGCTTCACCCAAGAGTATCTGGATTTGTTCCCAAACGCCCAACTCGAAATCATCCAAAATTCGGGACACAGCATCACCAAAGAGAATGAAGAAGTCTATATTCATTTGATGCTTGATTTTTTGAAATAAGCCTTGAAGAATTTGCAACAAAAAGGATTTTCTTGGTCTTTGAAGCATATCAAAGTTTTACATCATGAAAAAATATGCCTCACTCCTACTCTTAATCGCTCTTTTCTCCTGCAAATCAGAAGAAAAAACTAACAACCTTCCCAAAGTACAGACAAGTCATCCACTGATTGACTCACTGAATACTGACCTTCAAAACGTACATAAACAAAACATACTGCCAGGTTTTGCGGTCTCCATTTTTACCAAAGACAGCATTATTTACCAAAAAGGATTTGGCTATGCCGACTTAGAAAGTCAAAAACCTTATACGCCCGAAAGTGTACAAATCATTGCTTCCATCACCAAAACTTTGATAGGCGTTTCTTTGATGAAAGCAGTTGAAGCAGGGCAATTGGCTTTGGACGATGCCATAAATGACCACCTTCCCTTCAAAGTCATCAACCCCCACTTTCCCAATGTTCCCATCACCGCCCGACACTTAGCCACACACACTTCTTCCATTGACGACACCAAAAAATCTGACAAAGGTTATCGATTTGATACACCACTTTTGAAGGAAAAATTTCCAGAAGCGCATCATTCTTTATTGAAGCACTACAACCAAACGGCAGATATTTCAATGGCTGATTTTTTGAAACTGAAATTGAGTTTTTCTGAAAAATGGTATGAAAAAGAAGTATTTACCACCAAAGAACCAGGTACACACTATGAATACAGCAATTTGGGAGCAACGCTTTTGGCTTATATAATCGAACTCAAAACAGGGCAATCCTTCAGCGATTACACCAATACTCACATCATCAAGCCCCTAAAAATGAACTCTTCCACTTGGAATTTGGACAAAATCGACTCCCAAAAACAAGTTACCTACTACAATGAAATTCTAAATTCAATACCGAACTACCACATCATTTCCTATCCCGATGGTGGGCTTTACAGCTCGGTAACCGATTTGACTAAATACCTTCAAGAAATGATAAAAGGCTATGATGGAGAAAGTAAACTGCTTCAAAAAAAATCATTTCGAGAAATAATGAGGAAACAATACGAAGGAGAAGAATTGACCGATGGGCTTTGTTGGGACTTGTCTTTTCCCAATCTCATTGGGCACAGTGGAAACGATTTTGGAACTGCCACACTCATGTATTTTTCTCCCAAAACAGGAATCGGTAGGATACTCTTCACCAATATTTCGATAGAGAAGGAAGAACAGGAAAATGCTTTTTATGGGATTTTTAATATTTTGTTTGCGTATCAATTCTTTAAGGAAACTAAAATCAAAACACATGAAGAATGGTTAGAAAGAGAATATGAGAAACAAATGACGCTGGCAATTCATTCTGACTCAATAGATTTGTTTGGGATTTCATCAACTTTGCCAGATGATTTTTACATTTATTCAAATGTAAAGTATATTCGAATTGGTTGTCATCAATTCAACTGCCTCACAAGCTTGTCTCCTAAAATAAAAAATTTCAAAAAGCTTAAAAGTTTAACATTATCAAAAACCTCTTTAAAAGAACTTCCCAAACAAATTGGGGAGCTATCCACCCTTAAGCATTTACTAGTTTTAGGTGGAGGACAACTTGAATCAGTTCCCAAAGAAATTGGGCAACTAACTAATTTGGAGACACTTGATCTTTGGCGAAACAAACTTACTTCACTTCCTAACTCAATACAAAAACTAACCAAATTAAAAATACTTTACATAGGTGAGAATAATTTTAGCAAATCAGAAATAAAGAGAATAAAACAGTTATTACCCAATTGTAAAGTAACCTTATACAGATAAAATAAATCCTACTCAAATAGACATTAGTAGCGAGTAATCACACCAACTCATCAATAATGATATTGGTTTTGGACGAGCCATAAACCGAAATTTTGTCCAGAAAACGCACCAAATGTGCATTGTTTTTGAAGTGAACCTTCATTATCATACAATCCTCTCCCGTCACCCGATAGCAAGACTGAACTTCTTCCAGTTCCTTCAATTTTTCATTGAAGATAGCTGTTTTTGAAAAATGCAATTTCAAAGTAATAATGGCTTGTAGGTGAATGCCCATTTTTTCTGGATTCACCTGCACGCTAAACCCTTCAATTACTTCCTCCAAAACCATTTTCTGGACACGTTGTCCGACTGCTGCTGCGGTAAGTCCAACCTCTTTCGCAATCGAAGAATAAGGTACTCTCCCATTCTTCTTCAAAAAATTCAAAATCTTTGAGTCTATAGCATCCAAAATCACAATCTAAATATTTTTCGTTATTTTACTTTAAAGTCAAAACAAACTTAACCAATATACTTTAGTAATGAAAAATTAATTTCCAGTATTCTATTTATTTTTGCAGGCAGGAGCCAAATAAAGTTCTTAACAATTTCATTTGGTTTAGCGAATCCAGGTATCGGATACCTTCTATTTACCAAAATGACCGAACTACTAATTGGTTTGGTTTTCTTCAAAGAGGTATCCGATACCTTTTGACCAAATTCACGAAAATAAAGCAATGGAAAAATTCAACGAAACAGTCAAAACAAGAACACAGTTATTGCAGCTCGTCAATCAAAAATTAGAAACCTATTATGCCGAAACCAAAACACTAAAAGTTTCATCGGAATGGGATATTGAAGCCATTAGAGCCGAAGCCCAAAACTTCAATTTGGAGGGCGGGAATCAGGCAGAGTCAGTGCTGCAACATACCATAGAGGGATTGTCCAAATTTGCAGTACAGACCCCACACCCCAACTATTTTGGCTTGTTCAATCCACGCTCCAATTTTGCGTCTATTCTCGGCGATTTGATAGCTGCTACCATGAATCCTCAATTGGCAGCTTGGAGTCATTCCCCTTTTGCGAATGAAATCGAACGCTATTTGATTCAAGAATTTGGTCAAAAGTTTGGTTACAAAAAGGAAGCAATTGATGGGACATTTTGTACTGGAGGAGCAGAATCCAATTTGACCGCAGTCATTTGTGCTTTGAACGAACACTTTCCAGACTTCAATGAAAAGGGAATTCTTGGAATTGGCAAACTACCCATTATCTATTGCTCACAAGAGTCGCACCATTCGATTGCCAAAGCTGCAAAAGCAACGGGTTTGGGCACACAGGCGGTTCGGTCTATTGAAGTAAATGAGGCTCTTCAAATAAACACACAATTACTACAAGCACAAATCCAAAAAGACCGCCAAAATGGACATCAACCTTTTATGATAATCGGAACGGCAGGTACTACGGGCGTAGGTGCAATTGATGATTTG
>JBGCDY010000985.1:0-7384 GCA_045105835.1 Chitinophagales bacterium | reverse complement strand
GGTGGCAGTTTTGGTGAGAATTTTAGTAGTGATTGGTGATTGGTGATTGGTGATTGGTGATTGGTGATTGGTGATTGGTGATTGGTGATTGGTCGTAATATAATTGATTATCAACGTTTTTATGGTTCTCTGACAATTTCTGTAAAAAAATAAAGACTTCGGTAGTTTTAGCATTCAAACGATTGACTATCATTATAAAAAAAGAAGAGTCTTAAAAAGATGAAACTACCGAAGTCTCGATTAACGGTTTTTAATAATTTTGAAAACCAATAACCAGTCACTAATTCACTAATCACTATACTAGTACTTAACCTTCCAATAAATCCTCCAATCGCATAGGTAAATGTTCTTTTACCCATCCCATGAAGTCATCTTGATAGCCAGAGAGTTTTTGAAGTTCCGAAACACGATTGTGCAATTCCGTCAATTTTTCGGCTGAAAGTGGAGCAGATTGGGTGATTTGGTCGGCAATGTTTTGCATTTCCTCTGCCGTATCCACAGCATTCCTTTCAAAAGCATCTTCATAGACCGCCGCCATAGGTTCGTTATTGAGGTAGGTATCAATCCATTCTTTGGTTACAATCTGACTATGCTTCATAGAATCCTTGATATTTCCACGCCCAGTCACCGTATTCCCAACTGCAAAGACATTCGAATACCCCTCCAACTGACAATGGTTATCTTGTTTGATGTCAAATACTTGTCCTCTATGTGGGATTCCATCAATCATTTCTGGGATACTTCCGATAGAAGAAATCACCTGCGAAGCCCGAACAGATTTTTCAGAACCTTCAATCGACTTCAATTTCCCCTCCACCAATTCTGTCTCTTGGAAGACCAAGCCTACTAACCGTCCATCTTCTACGATTTTATCAACAGGTGAATGAAGTGGCTCTACACGAAAGAGGTATTTCTTTTTGTAATTGTTCAAAATCTTTTCCTGCACCAATTTGATGCGCTCCAATTTTTCGGGCGTATCTGCCAAGGTAGGCGAAAGCGGCATGTCTTTGATTCGGCGGCGGTAATAAAGCGTCGCCCCCTTCAATCCCAAATCGGCTAAAGTATACCCCAAGCCATCCAATACCTTCGCTATATTTCTATCCAATTGAAATAAATTCACCTCATGCCCTTTTTCCTTCAATGCCCGCTGAACCGACAATATCATCAAGACTTTGACCACGTCCAAAGAAGCCAAACCGCCACCAATCACCATCGTATCATCGAGTATTTCAAATTGTTGCCCAGTATAGGTCGGCTCATGAAAATGATTGAACCAATAAATGAACGAGTTTTGGTAAATCAAGCCTTTGTCCAAATAATCGTTGATTCCTTCAATGGGTAAAGGTCGGTCTCTCCAAGCCCCAATCGCCAAAATCACCGCACTGAATCCCCAGCTCACCAAGTCCTCAAAAGTAACTTCTCGACCCAAACGAATGTGTGGCACAAAACGCACCAATTCATGACTCAATTTCTGATTGATTTTCTCCTCCTCTTTGTCTCTCAACTTGTGGTGCCATTTGGGCAGACCGTCTTCAATTTTGCCATAAGGCAAAGTATTTTGGTCAAAAACTACACATGAAATATTTCGTTGGGTAAATTGATGAGCCGCCTCTGCACCAGATACTGCTCCGCCAAAAATTGCTACAAGGTGATTGGACATTTTTTATACAATTAAGTCGTGAATCAAAATAAGAATGAAAATTAAAAGCTCACTTGATAAACAATAAATTATAAAATTTCAATTGTTAAAATAAATTTGTCGGACTGCTTATGGTGAGAGCTTGAGGAAAAATCTATTGAAAAAAACACTTCAAAATCAATTCGCAAAAAATCCAATTTTGAAGTGTTTTTAATTTTCATTCACATTTTAATTTTCATTCCTTGTTTAAATCGTCCAAGTCTGACTTCCTGCAATCAAATCGTTCAAGTCGCCATTTCCTTTTTGGCTAATCGCTTCATTCAATTGCTCAAAAAGCATGTCTTCGTAGCACGGGCGTTCTATTGCATACAAGACTCCAAAAGGACGAGGCAGATAGGTTTCGCCTAAGTCGGTGCTTGGATTGTCAAAAAAGCGGGTCAGCATTTGGGTCTTGAAGATGTCCGTTTCGTCGTGTATCCAAAGGTCGGATTCATTATAACCAGAAGTCTCTAAATTAACCACTTGTGGCTTCCATCCATCCAATCGAATTCCCTTGTTCCCGTCTTTACCGAACACCAAAGGTTTGTCATGCTCCAAAAAAATTGCCGTTTCGGGCTTCGTCGCTTTGTCTGTGAAGGCAAAGAAAGCTCCGTCATTGAAGATGTTGCAGTTTTGGTAAATTTCTAAAAAACCAGTCCCTTTGTGGTGGTAGCTTCTTGTCATCATTTCCCGCAAATGTTTCACATCCCTATCCATTGACCTCGCTACAAAAGAAGCATCTGCCCCCATCGCAAACGCCAAAGGATTGACAGGTCTATCCAAAGAACCCATTGGAGTAGATTTGGTGACCTTGTTGACCTCTGAAGTAGGTGAATACTGTCCCTTGGTCAATCCATATATTTGGTTGTTGAACAAGAGAATATTCAAATTAAAGTTTCGGCGAAGAATGTGCAATAGGTGATTTCCACCAATGGACAAACCATCGCCATCGCCTGTCACCATCCAAATCGCCAAATCAGGATTTGCCATCTTCAATCCCGATACAAAAGCTGGCGCACGTCCATGAATAGAGTGCATTCCATAGGTATCCATATAGTAAGGAAAACGAGACGAACAGCCAATTCCTGAAATCACTGCCACTTCATCCTTGTTCAATCCCAAATCAGCCATCACTTTCTGAACTTGTGAAAGAATGGCATAATCGCCACACCCAGGACACCAACGAACATCTTGGTTCGTTGCGAAATCTTTAGCCCTAAGTTTGCCGTTTGTATTTACTGACATTTTTATATTGATTTTTTATTTGATTTTTTAGATTGTAAGGTGTAATCTTTCGGAAGAATGAAGAAAGGTGACATCTTACAAGCCATTTCCATTCGACCAGTTTTGAGATGACACCTTTTCCGTTTCTCTTCAAAGATGTCACCTCAAAATCTAATCTTCAATCATTAAATGATTTATAGATGATAAATCCACTTCAAATTGATTGTGAAGTTCCAAAAAGTATTCTCTGCCTCCAAACCAATTGAGTACTTCTTTTCGCTTCAAATTAGTTGATTTTAAAGAAAGCATGGATGAATAAGAACTCCATTTATACTTTTTAAAATCACCTTCAATACCATGTATTTGAGGGTTCGCATGAATATAATAAATCAACTGGGTAAAATGATTTTCACTTTCGACAAGTATCCTTTTAAAAGGACGATAAAATAAATTCCCATCCCTACTATATTTTCTTTTGAACCACAGCGCATAAGAAGTAAACAAACGAGTAAATTGACTTGAAAGCGCTTTATGTACTGTTCTACAATCATCCGTCATTTTTAACAAATTTCTTTGTGCAACTGTTTGGTCTTTCAATTTTACATTGTTGACTACCTCTACTATTGCTCTAATGTTTTTTACCTTTATCAAAAAATGAAAATGATTACCTAAAAGACAAAAAACAAAGGTATCAACATAAGGCAAAACATATTCACTATACTTTTTCAAAAATAGTTTTCGGTCTTCTATATTTCTGAAGAGCAATTCTTTATTATTGGTTCTGTTGTAAATATGATAGTAGTTATTGGCATGTAGCTCTGCTTTGTACCTGCTCATAATTCCTAATAAGGTAGATTGTAAGGTGTAATTTTTCGGAAGCATGGAGAAAGTTACAGTCAATTTCCATTCCGTCAGTTACGAGATTACACCTTTTCCGTTCCTCTCCAAAGATGTCACCTCGTAACCTCAATCCAAAAGCTCTTTCACCACTCTTCTCAATTCACTTTTCGCAATTGGAACTCCTTGAATTTTGTTGAACTGTTCGACCTTCAATAAATATTTGTCTCGAATCAATTTGGAGAGCTGTCCATTGTTGATTTCTGGGATGAGCACTTGATCATAACTATTGAGTAGTGTCCCCAAATTCCTCGGAAAAGGATTAAGGTAACGCAAGTGTGCATGTGATACGCTGTAACCTTCCTCCATTAATTCTTTGGTAACCGATTTGATTACTCCATAAGTAGAACCCCATCCAAGTACCAAGAGTTTTCCGCTTTCAGCACCGACTTCAATCTTTTGTTCGGGGATAAAATCTGCAATCTTATCAATCTTCGCTTGGCGAATTTTGGTCATAAACTCATGATTCGCTTGGTCATAAGACACATTTCCTGTTCGGTCTTCTTTCTCCAGCCCTCCAATTCGGTGCGCCAAACCAGCCGTACCAGGAATCGCCCACTCTCGCACCAATTGTTCATTTCGGTCATAAGGTAAAAACTCTTCGTCATCAGCTTGTGGCTTTTTGAACTGGGCTTTCATTTCGGGAATGTCTTCCGCTTTCGGAAACCTCCACGGCTCTGCACCATTGGCGATGTAGCCATCACTCAAAAGCACGACAGGAACCATGTGTTGTACCGCAATTCTACAAGCTTCAATGGCGGTAAAAAAACAATCGGAAGGTGAAGAAGTAGAAATAACTGGCATCGGGCATTCTCCATTTCGCCCGTACATTGCCTGCAATAAATCCGACTGTTCCGTTTTGGTCGGAAGTCCCGTTGAAGGGCCTCCACGTTGTATATTACAAATTACCAATGGAAGCTCCAATATCATTGCCAAGCCGATGGCTTCTCCTTTGAGTGCCAAGCCTGGTCCAGAGGTTCCTGTTATTGCCAGATTCCCTCCATAAGCTGCTCCAATGGCAGAACAAACCGCCGCAATTTCGTCTTCTGCCTGAAAAGTTTTCACCCCAAAATGTTTGTATTTGGAGAGTCCATGCAAAATATCGGAAGCAGGTGTGATGGGATAAGACCCGTAAAATAAGGGTAAATCTAATTTCTTAGCGGCTGTAATCAAACCAATTACAATCGCTTCATTGCCCATGATACTTCGATAGTTTCCGCTTTGAAGTGGAGCTGCCTTGACTTCGTAGCGAGTCGTAAAGGTTTGGGTAGTATCCCCAAAATTGTAACCTGCTTTGAGGGTCTTGAGATTGGCTTCTAATACCTCAGGTTTGTTTTTGAATTTGGACTTCAAGAATTCAACCGTACTGGTTATTTCTCGATTGTATCGCCAATAAAGAAAGCCCAATACGAACATATTTTTGGAGCGGTCTTTCTCTTTTGTACCAAGCGAAACCTCCTTCAGACATTCGCGGGTCAGCTTGGTAATGGGCATTTTGTAGACTTTATAGCCTTGCAATGTATCATCTTCCAAAGGATTGCTATCGTACTTTGCCAAGCGCAGATTTTTGCGGTCAAAACCATCGGTATTGATGATGACTGTGCCGCCTTTTTTTATGTTTTTGAGGTTGGTTTTAAGGGCTGCGGAGTTCATGGCGACCAAAACATCAAAGTGGTCTCCTGGGGTAAAGATGGGAATACTACCAAAATGCAATTGGAAGCCCGAAACCCCTGCCAGTGTGCCTTGTGGCGCACGAATCTCGGCTGGAAAATCAGGAAAAGTGGCAATATCGCTGCCCGTCAAAGCTGTATTCGTTGTGAATTGACTCCCTGTGAGCTGCATTCCATCTCCCGAATCTCCCGCAAATTTTATGGTAATTTCCTTTTTAATTTCTATCGTTCTACTCATATAATACACTCTTTAGTTTTCAAGAAATGACGTGTAGTAGCGTTCCATTCTTGTTTTAGTGTACTAAGATAGACAATAGTAGAAACAAATCAATATTGAAGGTATAGTTTCAGTTTATGTTGTCTGCTAATATATCTTTGGTAGGTTATTTTTACGAAAATTTGGATGAGGATTTAATCCCTGTATTAAATGGAAGAAATAAATTCTATTCGTCAAAAAAGGTACTAGTGATATCAATATTCGCTTCAACCTGTTTGACAAAAAACAAATCTGCCAAATCAAGCATAAACTTCATAGTATCCACACTACTCATGACCTCTTCTTTTAGGTCTTCTGGTATGGGTTTGTCCTTACCGAGTTGTTTGAAGATATCTGTGTATTCATCCTCTGTCATAAGTGTAAAGGTTTTTGTCCATAAAATCTTTTGAGCTTTGTTCTTGCCCTTTTGAGGCGCATTTTGACAGCCCCCTCTGAGACATTGAATATTACTGCGATATCAGCAATTTTCAATTCATCTTGGTACTTCATCAGCAAAAGAGTTTTTTCACCAGGCTCTAAAAGCTGAAAAACTTCTTCTAAACGCTCCAATTGCATTTCCTTAATTTCGATTCCATCTGATTCGTCCTCGATGTTTTCTGCAACAGAGGGCTCCGCTTCTGGTACGATTCGTTTTTGTTTTCTTTGCTGTTTTTTGAGGAAGTCAATGCAGGCATTATAGGCAATGTGGTATATCCAAGTAGAAAAACTTGCATCTCCTCTAAATGTACCTATTTTCACAAATGCCTTGACCAATATATCGTGAACCAAATCTCTCGCATCCTCTTCATTCTTCAACATTGAAATACACTTCTGGTATACTTTGGGGGCATACTTGTCGTACAACAATCCAAAGTATTGTGCATCGCTTGTCTCTTTTAAGCGCTGTATGATTTCTTTATCAGATAGTTTAGTAGATTGTGCCGTCATCTTTTCATGCTCAACTTGTTATTCATCGCTCTCATAGAATGAGCCAAACGAATATTCAATTTATTTTTGATAAAAGTATTCATCCAAGTCTAAAGTAAAGATCCATATTATCACTACAATTGCAGTGCAAATAACAACTGAAATTCCAATAGCTGTAGATGTCATACTTATCCGTATTTGCAGGTAAAAAAACCAAGTTTTTGGTGAAACTTTCCATATAGACTCGCATTCCTATTTTGGTAACAATTTGGAATTAAAAAAAAACACTTATTTTTGTTAACTTTTTAATATGAATTCACACTTCAAATAATTAAATATCAGTATGTTACGTTCAAAAATTGCAGGGATTGGTTATTATGTACCAGAAAGAGTAGTGACAAATGACGATTTATCTAAAGTAATGGATACCTCTGATACTTGGATTCAAGAAAGAACAGGTATTCAAGAACGGAGGCATGCAGTCAGATTTCAGGACACTACCTCTACCATGGGTACAAAGGCTGCCCGAATTGCGATAGAACGTGCAGGTATCGAACCAAAGGATATTGACTTCATTGTCTTCGCCACATTGAGTCCAGATTATTACTTTCCAGGAAGCGGTGTTTTATTACAACGACAATTGGGAATTCCTGGTATTGGAGCATTGGATGTCCGAAATCAATGTAGCGGGTTTATTTATGCATTATCTGTAGCTGACCAGTTTGTAAAAAC
>JBGCDY010000984.1:0-10779 GCA_045105835.1 Chitinophagales bacterium | reverse complement strand
GAGGATTATGCCTATCGGATTGATTTGTCTTGGTGGCTGTTTGCGCTTCCTGTGGCGGCAGTTTTGCTGATTGCGATGACAACGCTTAGTTTTCAGACGGTTCAATCGGCTTGGGCAAATCCTGTGGAGGCGTTGAGGAATGAGTAGAACGATGGACGGGTGACGGTTTCATAGAATACTTAAAATGAGTGTGTCACAAATCGGTTGTCAAAATTTATCTCTTTCACAAGCTGCCCTGAAAGGGCATTAGCAATAGCGTAGGGCAAAGTTTACGACGCCCTACGAGATAAGTGTAAATTCAGCCCTGAAAGGGCGTAAGCATAAAACCGTTTGAATGCTTACGCCCTTTCAGGGCTAACGAAACTCTTTTACACACCGTAGGGCTTCGCCCCACGCTATTGCTTGAACCCCGTTGGGGTTACCAACCGATTTGTGACACACTTATTTCTATTTCGCCTTGTTCATTATGGTCATCACCGACCTTACACAAACTCGTTACCAGAAAAAAATCATCCAATTAAGTAGAAGCAAAACGGCAAAGGTTGAAGCAATGCATTCCAAAAAACAGGTGGTTTTTATTATTGGGAAGGCTTCACAATCTCACTTGATTTTCAACAAAATCCGATTAGGCGTGTTTCTAATATTTATTCTCATTTTATTCATTTCTAATCAATGCACTTCCAAATAAAAACCCCTGTTCAACAATCTCCTCAAAACGTATTTGTAGGTTTTGACCGAAAACTATTCATGGCACTCAATCCACCATTGATGCCCCTCAAATTATTGCGTTTTGACGGCTGCAAAACAGGTGATGAAGTTCATTTAGAATTGGCATTTGGGATGAAATGGATCAGTTTGGTCACTGATTTCCAAGAACGAGACGATGAGATTTTCTTCATTGACGAAGGCGTACAACTTCCATTTTTTCTTTCCTATTGGCGACACAAACACCGCATTGTCAAAGACGGAACAGGCACTATTTTGATAGACGACATCACCTATCGCAGTTCTTCCAAAATCATGGATTACCTACTTTACCCTGTACTTTGGGCACAGTTCAAATACCGCAGTCCTGTGTATCGGAAGTTGTTTAAAAATCGGTAGCGGCGAATTCATTCGCTGATACAATCTACAAGCCTCATTACCATTAAAATACCTTTCACATACTGTACCTGCAGCGATTGAATTAAAAATTGAGTAAAAAAGACTTCGGTAGTTTATTTTTCAGGAAATCATGGAATTATTTTACAGATGAATAATTTTTGGTAAGACGAAACTACCGAAGTCTCGTCTTGCGAATCCTTAAAACGCCAACACCCTTTCTATCAGCCAAAAAGCAGCCAAAGTTCCCACTCCATAAGGCACTACTTTCCATGTCCAATTTGGCAAACGCACATCCATTTTTCGCCAAAAACCAAACACGATTGTACAAACTGCAATAAACAACAACTGCCCCAATTCAACACCCACATTGAAGGTCAACAAAGCCAATGGAATATTTTGTTGGGGAAAACCAATCTCTGCCAAAGCTCCTGCAAAACCAAAACCATGCAACAGCCCAAACACAAAAGCGACCAGCCACGGATATTGCACGGTCAAACTCTTTTTTCCCTCTCGAAAATGCACGTATTCCCTCGCCAAAAAAACAATGCTTAGGGCTATCACGGCTTCAACAGGAGCTTGCGGAAGTTGCACCCAATTCATTGCCGACAATGCCAAAGTGATACTGTGGGCAAAGGTAAAAGCGGTAATCGTCTTGACCAATTGCGCCAAACTTTGCACCAACAAAAGCAAGCATAAGACAAACAATAAATGGTCTATTCCCAACAAGATATGCTCAATCCCCAAACCCACATACAACTTCGTCACCTCCCAAAGACTCGGTTCTATTGGAACAATCGCCTGCGGTTTGTCGGGCTGCAATAAAAGTGAATAAGAACTTTCATCCGCCAAATTGATTTGCACCAGTACATCCACCAAGGTCAATTCCAAACCTTCAATCCCCAATCGTTGCCCATTCAATGGGCGGTCATACCTCCCTGCATAATGACGAATATAGGCATCCGCTAAAAAATGGTCAGTCGTTTGGGTGAGCGTGAATCCGCTTGGAAAAGAAGGGTTGATTTTGGGGGCTTTGTTGCCCACCAAAGGGATTTTCCAGACAATTTGGTACTGATTGGTAGAATCTATGTTTTGATTGATTTCGAGGTAGGCGGGGCGAATTTCGTGCGCCATTGAAGTGATGGATAAGCAGCAAAAAAATACATTGAAGGCAATGAAACATCGAATGTTTTGCAGTACAATTTTATTTTTCATTTATTTCAGGTTAGTATAGCAAAAGTTAAATACATGGTAACTTATTTTTCTTACAAAAAACTGGTAAACAACCATTTACCAGTTACTAATCACGGTACTAATGAGTTTGCATTTGTGCCTTGTATTTGATTTTCACTTGATTTCCACTTTGTATTTCTCACGCAAATTCTCAAACAATTCCTTGCTATATTCCGCCTGTTGACCTGCCTTCCAATCCTCCAAAACCCTTCCTTTTACCTCCTCAAAAGGCAAGGCTTCTTGTTTGTCCAACTTCTCGACATACACCAAATGCGTTCCATACCCCGACACAATCGGTTCCCTCCACCCTTCTCCAACTGCTTCAAACAAAGCGTTGGCAAAATCTTGCCCAAACAATTGACGCACATGGTCGACATCCCTTGCAGCATAGTATTTTTGGAGGTGAAAATTATCTCCAATTTGGTTTTTATCCAAACCTTCAAAAGGCTCATTCGCCACATTCTCCAATGCTTTCTGTGCATCTTCAAGGGGATGCTTTCGTGAATCAGGATTGAAGTAAAACTGGTGAAAACTGATTTTTGGAGGGCTTTGGTATAAGTCGGGATGCGCTTGGTAGAATCGCTGCAATATTTCCTCCGAGGCTCTTTGGGGAGTCGTCAAGTCTTTGACCAAAAACTCGTATTTCTGTTTGAGGCGGCGGCGAATAATCTCATCATTGTGGTCGAGGTTCATCCGCAATGCTTCTCGGTAAAAAATCTCTGCCTTGATTTCGGCTTCAATTAGGTTTTGCAGTGTGAGGCTATCGGGTGGTGCATTCCAGTTTTGTTCATAGGATTTAGCTAACCTATTCACATCACTTTCTTCAATGACAATGTGAAAATCTTCTGGTTGTTCCTCGTTTTGATTCAAAAAACCATAGAGTAAAAACAGCAGTCCGCCCAAAAATAAAAAATGTAGGAGTGGGTCTTTGAGTATCTTGGTCATGGGGCGAAAATAACAAGATTTTGGGATAAGTAGGAGGTATCGGATGCCTTGAAGGCATCCGATACCTCAACCATTCCTCTAAAATAACCAATACTTGTAGTACCCAAAAAATTCTCGAAACAAAGAATAAACATCCCTCCACTCAAAATAATCACTGTGAACTCCTGCAACATTCTTTACTCCTACTTGACGAAATGCCAGTTTTGAGCGAGAAATGTGGTAGAATTGACTAAGGGATTTAGCAAATAATAGCCTACGCATTTTACTCGTTCTTTTTCCTTTTAGATGCGTTAAAAATTTTGACCATAGCCCTGCTATGCTAAAAATTTTTGCCTTCCTAAAAGAAAAAATATCTTCCTAAAATTTGCGTAGCCTATTTATTTCTATCTCCCTAACCACAATTACAGAAACAGAATTCCCTTCACTTTTCACAAAATTCTTTGCCGTCAAACCTGTATTGTTGCCTTAGTTATCAACGATTATATGCTCTTTTGGAACTCCCTTTGCAGTCAAATATTTTTGCATTTCGGCTCCTTCATAGAATCCCTCTTTACCCAATCCTCCACTCACAAAAATCTTTGAAACCACAGAATCTCTATACAATTCCAAGCCCTTGTCTACTCTTGATTTCAATCGAAGAGAAAGCGTACCATCTTCGTTTACCTTGTTCCCAAAGATGACTGCATAATCACTTTGCACCGCTTCATCACTCAAGCCGTCTACAATAATCGAAATCTCATGGATTGAAAACCAAACCATCAGAAATGCGATTGTATATTTTACCTTTTTCACTGCAGTAGAGGATATCAGATAGTTATTTCACAAAAAATATCGCTGTTTACTCACTAGGAGGCACTGCACCAAATACTTGTGTAGCATAAATCCCTTTCTTTCTACTATCGTAAGCCACGACTGTCCCCACTCTGAAAAAAGATTTGTGAATCAAATTGTCGTAATGTGAAGGAGAGTTTTTCCAATTTTCGGCAATGTCTCTTGCAGCTTGGGCATAGGTAGGAGTTTCAATATCAATTAATTTCCCATTTTGTTTGACCAAGGTAAAACCCATAAACTGCAAATTTTCGCCCACCATCAAGTGTGTACAACCAAATACACGGCTACGCTCCATTACCCCTTTTCGTTCCTTACTGCGCTGATTGTGGCTTAACTTCCCTAATCTCATCACATAATCGTTTTGCATCATTGCTGCTTTCCTCAAACAGTTGTCATTCTCCAAAGTAGCTCGTCTTTTTTTGGAGCGCAAACGATTGATTTCTTCATGTACCAAAACCTCCAATAAGGCATCATCAAAACGATTGGGGTTAATCGTTTGACCTGCTTTTCCTCTATCCACAGGTCTATCAACGGTGGATTCTTTTTCATAACTATTTGAAGCAGTGGAAGATTGGTTTCGGGGTTTTATAAAACAGGAATTCATCAGTACAAAAATCAAAATAGCAACAGGAAATTTAACACTCATATATCAATTGAAATTAATCAGCGAATAAAAATACGTTTCACCCTTACCTTTATTTTTTCTACATCCATGATTACCAACATGATTAGGAGCAAAAAAGGCAGAGCATTCGTTCTATAACGCACAATTGCGCCTAAATTATCTACGATGAGTCCTACAAAGACATAAAAAGAGAGGCTGAAAAACAAGGCGAAGTAAAAAATAGCCAATTGCTCCTTTTTGGGAAATTTGTCTCGGAACAGCAACGCAAGTAAGAGCAAACACAAAAACGCCCAGGTTTCGACCATAGACAAAGCCCGCCTAAGCGAATTTACATCTCCTAAATGTGGACGACACAGGGTGTTGTACAATGCAATGGGTGAATGTTGGAGCATACTCCAAAGGGTCGGTTCGAGAACGGCAATGTCTATATCGGCATCACCTTTGCTGTGCTCCACAAAATAATATCTCGTATCTGCAATTTTTGCAAAAATATTGAAGGGGCTGTAAAGGCTGATTAATTGTGATGCCATTACTGCAATAAAATAGACCACTAAATATTTGATCAATATTTGTTTGGGTTGTCGAAAACTCCAATAACATGCTATCATTGCAGGAATCAACAGCCCAATGGCATAGGGACGCAACATGACTAAAAAGAAGCCATTGAAGAAAATAATTAAAATTCTTTTGGCATTGAAGCTTTTTTGAAGTGATTGGTGGAAATGATAGACCATCAATCCCATGCAAAACAGGGTGAGTCCGTCTTTGTGAATACCCGAAGACCAAAAGACAATTGAAGGAGTGCAAAATAAAAACAAGGCAATGAGGCTTGCTTTTGTGGGGAAATAAGTAGCAAAGGTACGGTAGAGCCCAACGATTCCAGCAAAAGATAGAAAAGCCCAAAAAACGACATGGACGCTGTAGTAGTTTCCTGCAATCAAATGAATAACCGCATCTATCCGCAACACTCTGTAATTCCGCCAATCTGTCCAACCAACGATAACTTCTATATATCCAGCCAAGTAGTCAGGTATGGGGCGGTTAATGGGGCCCAATATTAATTCAAAAAAATAAGCGGGATGGTCAAAAAAGCTGCTGTACACCACATGGCTGTCCTTCAAAAAAGACCAGGTATCTCCACCATTGTAGTAATACAGGTGCAGGTAACCATACAGACATCCTGCTCCTACTTTCAGCCAATAGATTGACAATAAAACTTTTGCAGAAAGCTGACTTTCCTTAAAAAAAGACAACTTAACCACAGCAGCACTTAGCAGGCTTCCGTAAATGATGAGAAGAATCAGCTCCAAATGTTAATTTTTGTCAAAGATAGAAATAACCCACTGCATTTGGTTTATTTTAGTGAAGCTACAATCCTCAATGAAAATTAATTTTTAACTTTGCACCATGCAATTTACAGCACAACAAATAAGCGCATTGCTTAACGGTAAAATAGTTGGTGATCCCAACACAATGATTCACGATGTAGCCAAAATCGAAGAAGCAAAGGAGGGACAGTTGAGTTTTATAGCCAACCCTAAATATACTTCCTACCTTCATACCACTGAGGCTTCTATTTTGATTGTCAACAATGATTTGGTATTCGAGGGAACAATCACCCCTACTTTGATTGTTGTTCCCAATGCTTACATAGCATTCACGACCCTTCTCGAAAAATATCAATCCACCATGCAACGCAAAGTGGGTATTGAAGCACCTTCTTATGTAGATGCTACTGCACAAATTGGTCAGAACCCTTATATTGGGATTTTTGCTTATATTGGCAAAAATGTAACGATTGGAGACAATGTACAGCTGTATCCACATACTTACATTGGTGATAATGTAACGATTGGAGACAACTCTATCTTGTATCCAGGTGTGAAAGTCTATTACGATTCCGAAATCGGAAAAGACTGTATTCTACATGCCAATGTAGTAATTGGAGCAGATGGTTTTGGTTTTGCGCCACAAGAAGATGGGAGTTATCGAAAAATCCCTCAACTTGGCAAGGTTATTATTAAAGACAAGGTAGAAATTGGAGCAAATACTTCAGTTGATCGAGCCACAATGGGGATAACACTTATTGAAGAGGGAGTAAAACTGGACAATCTTGTACAGATAGCTCACAATGTGACAATTGGGGCACATACTATAATAGCCTCCCAATCAGGTGTTTCGGGTAGCACCAAGATTGGCAAACACTGTGTACTGGCAGGTCAAGTGGGGGTCGTAGGACATTTAGAAATTGCAGACCATACCATTATCGGAGCACAAAGCGGTGTGAGTAGGTCGGTCAAAGAATCGAATACCACCGTATTGGGTTCTCCCATTATGGATCATAAGCACGCAAGACGTGTATATGTGGCATATAGAAATTTGCCCACGTATATCAAAAAAATCAGCGAACTCGAAAAAAAAATCAAAGAATTATCAGCTAAGTAATGACGAAAAAATAGCTGCCGCATTTCGGGCAAAGACTTTTGAAGTCTAAATCAGGAACTTATTTTTTGAACATTACTAACTCTGACAACAGCTACTAATAAAATGACAACTTTTCAACATACTATCCAAAAAGAAGTGAGTATCAGCGGGATAGGTTTGCATACAGGCAAGCCCGTAGAAATGACATTCAAGCCTGCCCCTGTAAATCACGGTATCCGATTTAAACGAGTTGATTTAGAAGGTCAACCTACCATCAAAGCAGATGCTGATTATGTTACGGAGGTGGAGCGAGGTACTACCTTAGAACGCAATAATGTGAAAGTCAGCACAGTAGAACATGCTTTGGCGGCATTGGTGGGTTTAGAAATCGACAATGTCTTGATTGAGCTCGACAATCAAGAAGTTCCCATCATGGACGGCAGTTCTGAGCCTTTTGTAAATGCACTTTTGGAAGCTACTCCCCAAAAACAGAATGCCCAAAAACAATATTTTACCATTACCGAAATCATTCGTTTTTATGACGAAGAGAAAGATGCAGAGATAATGATATTGCCTGCTGATGACTATCAAGTGACGGTAATGATTGACTTCAATTCGCCTGTGCTTGGCAAACAACATGCAACTTTGCAGCAATTGAAGGACTTTAAGGAGGAAATAGCATCGGCTCGGACTTTTTGTTTTTTACATGAATTGGAATTTTTATTAAAAAATAACCTCATTAAGGGGGGGGACTTAAGCAATGCCATTGTCGTAGTAGATAGAACAGTGAACGAAGAAGAACTGGCTCGCTTGGCTACCTTGTTCAACCGACCATCTGTTTCGGTAAGAGACGAAGGTTATTTGAGCAATGTAGAATTGCGTCATAAAAATGAACCTGCCCGCCATAAATTGCTGGATGTAGTAGGAGATTTGGCACTCATTGGCACTCCCATCAAAGGAAGAATCATTGCGACAAAACCTGGTCATGCAACGAATGTTGCTTTTGCTCAAAAAATCAAAAAATACATCAAGGAACATAAACACTTGATAGGTGCACCTGTTTATGATCCTAATGTTGCGCCGCTCTACAATATTGAACAAATACGAGAATTATTGCCACATCGCTCTCCATTTTTATTGATTGACAAAATAATGGAGCTGAATGAGACAACCGTAATAGGGGTAAAGAGTGTTACATACAATGAACCGTTCTTCAGAGGGCATTTTCCGCACCAAGCAGTCATGCCAGGTGTATTGATTCTCGAAGCAATGGCTCAAACAGGGGGCATTTTGGTACTCAGTCAAGTACCTGACCCTGAAAACTATATCACTTATTTCTTGAAAATCTCAGAAGCGAGATTCAGAAACATGGTGGTTCCTGGTGATACCTTGGTATTCAAAATGGAACTATTGACCCCCATCCGAAGAGGACTTTGTGAAATGAAAGCAATCGCCTATGTCGGCAAAAAAATTGCAGCAGAAGCACTTATGACTGCACAAGTAAGAAAACACGTTTAACATCATCATATTGATTGATTCATTATTACTAAATCAATAATTTTCTATAATGGCGAATATTTCGGATAAATCGGAAGTACACTCTGATACCAAGATTGGTAAAAATGTAACTATAGGTCCCTTTTGTTACATTGAGGAAGGCGTTGAAATAGGCGAGGGTACTCGGATTGAACCTCACGTCACTATCTACAAAGGAGCTATAATCGGTAAACATTGTCATATTTTTCCTGGAGCAGTTATAGCCGCTATTCCCCAAGATTTAAAGTACCAAGGAGAAGAAACCACTGTCCAAATTGGCGACCATACAACTATTAGAGAATACGTCACCATCAATAAAGGCACTGCTTACTCAGGCAAAACTACCATTGGAAAACACTGTTTGTTAATGGCTTATGTTCATATAGCGCATGACTGTGTTTTGGGTAACCATGTGATTTTGGCAAACGATGTAAACCTTGCAGGACATGTAGAAATTGAAGATTGGGCAATTTTGGAAGGTACTGTTGCTGTCCAACAATTCATCCGCATTGGTCGTCATAGCTTTATTGCAGGGGGCTCTTTGGTTCGCAAGAATGTTCCTCCTTATGTCAAAGCTGCCCGTGAGCCTCTTGCCTATGCAGGCATCAACTCAGTGGGTCTAAACCGACGTGGTTTTGAGGATTCTGCAATCAAAAATATACAAAATATTTACCGAGAAATCTTCATCCGAGGACAAAGCCTCTCCTCTGCGCTCGAAATCATTGAGAGCGATTCAATGAACAGCGAGGAAAAAGGACATATTCTCACTTTTATCCGCAACTCACCAAAAGGAATCATGAAAAGTTTCAATTCCTTGTTGAATGGTACCAATAAGAATGGTGCTAATGGAGCATTGGTAGAAGGATACAACTGATATTTTTGCTTGTAAGTGAGAAGACAGAAATAGGGTGTGAGAAGTGAGGCTTCAAACTCCCTATTGTCAAAACATTAATAATCTTATTGATGGATTTAATTTTGTCCTACCACATACAATACAAATAATTATACAGCTCTAAAAAATTAGAAAAATAAACCTACAAACGGTTTGTGATTAATTAGAGTTTTACTTAATCATCAGATAAACAAACACCTAAAGTTCAAGTCAGCAACATTCCTAAGCAATCTGAGGGGGCATACCCAAATCGTTTTTTAAATAGGTTGGTAAAGTGTTTTAGGTCTCTCATTCCCACTTTATAGCACACCATTTTTACAAGCGGATAGGTTTGGTTCTGCAATAAGGCATGTGCCTGCTGCAAACGAGCTTCCCTAAGGTATTCTGTCGGGTTGAGTTTGGTGAGACGTTTCAATTTTCGGTGCAATTGCCGACGGCTCAAATCCATTTTAGTAGATAAAAATTCTACATTGAAGTTGTGACTACCTAAGTTTTTGAAGGTGATGACCGCCAATTCTTTGAGCCATTTTCTGTCCTCATTGCTACATTTGAAATAGTGTTTCTGTTTTGTTTTGTAGGTATTCAAAGAGCTACTCTTCCGGTTTTGATAGTCTACTAAGAATGCATTGATTTGTGTACACAATTCTTGAACCTCTAAGGTTTCCATGTCGTGGTGATTGTTGGTAATGGCTACAAAATAGAGTGGAGATTCGCTATGGTTTGGATTTGTTGAATAATAGTCGAACTCTAATAGTACTTTTTGTTTGGGCATGATTGAGTTTAGTGTAAAGTAGTGATTAATTGTATTCTATCCCTTAGTGCCACCTTTCAATAAAAAGGTTAACTTTTGTTAGATACAAAAACGCATTTTTTTACATGACAATTGTTACCCTATAACATTCAATATTTATGATGTTATAATCATTTAAAAAAAATTAAAAACTTTTATTTCAAAAGGCATTGTTTAGATAAAACACAGAAAAAAACGGCACACACTGTTTTGTGTATGCCGTTGTGGTTGTACTAATCTTATTTCAGTAAGAAATATTTCTGTAAAAAAAATTAATTATTAGTTCTCAAATGGCATTCTTATAGAAAATGTCTAAAAATTTAAGGAATTTGCTACTTATTAGGATATTAAAAAAAGACTGTATAACTTAGTTTTTGTATTAAAAAAAATGTTATGCAGCGA
>JBGCDY010000983.1:0-5506 GCA_045105835.1 Chitinophagales bacterium | reverse complement strand
CCCTAAGGCTTCCTTGAAGCAAATCAGTGCTTTGGAATAATCGCCCTTTTCTGCCAAAGTTGCCCCCTCCTCTAATAGCTGAGTGGCTTCTTGTAGTTGTGAGTTTATTTCGCTCATTTGATTATTGCTTCGTTTGGTTTATTAGAGTGAATTGGAAGCAAGTCCAAATTTAAGTAAAAATGGCTAATACTCCCCAATCAACAAATACCCTGCCCAATGCATCCGTGATTTTGGGTACAATATCACCTGCCGTTTGGCTTCCTTCAAAAAGAACGCTTTGGATTTTGAAAATAGATTCAAGTATTCTTGTGGTGGAATTTGTTGTTTGGAAGGTTTTTAGGATATTTGAGGAGTTGGTGAAAGATGCTTTGAGCAGTCAATTATTTGATTTTTTTTGCTTTAATTGTGGCATCTTTTATCAAAGATTAAGTCTGTACGAAGTTTTTCCATTGAATTTTATAGCCCTGAAAGGGCATAAGCAGGGGTAAAACACAGGCTTGCGCCTTTTAGGGCGTTTTATCTATTCATTCAAAACTTCGTACAAGCTTGATTAAAAATCATAAAAGTACCCAATAAATGTTACCTTGATTATTCAAAAATAACCTGCAAGGTTAATCGACATGGATTCTTTAATCTCGAAATTTATTCATTACAAATTATAGGGTTTACAAAAATTAGATATTCTAAAAACAAAAGGTTCTTTGACAATTATTGCAAAGAGCCAAACAAAATAAACAATACAGAAATATGGCATCAGGATTTTTTGCACTGTTAGATGACATAGCGGTACTCATGGATGATGTAGCTGCTATGAGTAAAATCGCAACAAAAAAAACAGCAGGCATTCTTGCAGACGACTTAGCGGTTAATGCAGAGAAAGCTTCAGGTTTTGTTTCAAAAAGAGAATTGCCTGTTTTATGGAAAATAACTAAGGGGTCTTTTCTCAATAAATTAATCATTCTACCCTTCACTTTTCTTTTAAGTGCCTTTTTTCCTGCAGCTATTATTCCCATTTTACTGATAGGTGGCGTATACTTGGCGTATGAAGGAGCTGAGAAGATTTACGAATTTTTATTTCACAAAAACGATGCTAAGCAGACTACTAAGAACTTAGAGATGACAGAAGAACAACTGTTGGAATATGAAGATAAAAAGATAAAATCTGCAATAATTGTTGACTTCATTTTGTCTGTAGAAATTATAATCATAGCATTGGGTTCAGTGATTGAAGAGGAGCTTAGTATGCAAATCATGGTGGTTACGATAGTTGCCATTTTAGCCACTATCGGGGTTTACGGCATCGTAGCACTTATTGTCAGAATGGATGATATAGGTTACAAATTAATAGCGGCAAGTGATAATAAAGCAGGCGTTGCAAAATTTGTAGGAACAGGTTTGGTCAATACATTACCCTATGTCGTTAGAAGTTTGTCTGTTATAGGGACTCTTGCGATGATTTTGGTCGCTGGAGGAATTTTTGCGCATAATGTGCATTTTGTACATGACTTATTACATAGCCTGCCACAGACTTTAGGGGAATTTTTAACAGGTTTGGTTGTAGGGTTTGCATCTTTGATTGTTTTCAACTTACTTTCGAAAATTGTAAAAACAAAAAAATAAGGAAATGGTAACAAAATATTTATTTCTACCATTCACTACATAATCAAATAAAAATAGGCTATTGAGGCATTACAATAAATTAGCAATTGAATACATTGAAGGCTACTCTAAAAAAAGAATAGACCAAGCTTTAGATTCAATAACTCATGTCTCTGCAATGTCTAATATTTCAGAAAATGATATCAATCAATTAATTAACAATATAAAAAACGAAGCCAGAATTGGCATTCATTTCCATCCTTATAGGTTAAATAGTGAGTTCAAAAATGTTTTAGAACTGCTAATTGAAAGTGGTATTTATAAAAACCAATTTGAGACAAAAATATCAAATGGTTCTCTTACCGCTTTTGAAGGAGGCAAAAGAGACCTATGGGAAAATGTACTGTTTAATGACCTATTTTCTTCTAATCAAATAAGCATTTCTGAAAGACCAAAATATGGTTCATTGGATTTATTAGGTCATTCTGATGGACCTTCTCCCAGGTTTGGTTCCTGTTATTTTCTATTGAAGCCCGAACTCTCCCAATATTCTACTTTCACCTACTTGGATTCATATACAAATCCTAAAGAAAAAGGGACAATTAATTTTTTTGAGGAAATACTTTCAAGCCTTCTATTGGAATGTTTTGAAAGAGATTATGCTTTGGGTGAAAAAAATGTACGCCCCCATCAGCTCTTAAAAAAGATACATAACACCTTAAATTCAGAGAATTTTTCTTTAGGTTTTCGACCACCACAAAGGAATCTAAATCATTACATAGAAGCCCAAATACATACGCAAATATTTTTAGAAACCGATGTTGATTTTTTAATAGCAGACCCTTCATTTAAGCATACCGAATACGAAAAAAGGATGCACCATTTGTGTGATAAATATCAAATAAAATTGAGGTGGAATCAGGGTTTCGAATTAGACACTGCGAATGTACCCACCCATTTTAGAGGGAATACAATGCCTATATTGGCAGAACAAATTGCTATCGGCAAAAAAATAAACGCTTATGTTATTGGGCAAGCTGAAAAGAATTATGCAAAAGAAATCACAAATCATGAACAACTTCAATCTAAGTTACAAGAACTAAAATACCTTTGGCATACGATAGTCAATTATGGAATGCCTATAGGAGAAAACTAAATACCGTGGAACAGAAATCTCTTCAATCACCCTATCATCAAATTCGTCCATTTGCATCCCCCTAAGTTCCTCCTGAAAAATCGGATAGACTCTTCAAAGAAGGCGGGGAATCTGGCACTAGTTTTGGCAGGCTGAGGATGTTTCTACAAAATAGTGCCACAGCGATGCTGCTAAAACATTAACCTATTTTCGTTAAGTATGTAGACAAAATTAGATTGAATCAACAAATTCATTAATAGCTTGATAGAGAATAAATTTGAATCTCTCGTCTCGCTTCTCTTTTCTGTCTTCCTACTTACAGTGTAATAAACCTATTCAAAATTGAAAAAAATCACCTGTGTATTATTTGATATGGACGGGGTCATTATCGACTCTGAATTACTCCATAAAAAAGCCTACTACGAAACCTTTGTTTCTTTGGGTTTAGATGTGTCTGAGGAACTATACAAAACCATAACTGGTTCTTCTACTGTAAATGCTTTTCAGAAATTGATTGCACATTTTAACTTAGAGGAAGATCCAAACGAATTGGTCTTACAAAAACGCAAACGCTATGTTAATTTCTTTGAAAACGACCCAACTTTGCACTTGGTGAATGGTGTAGAAGACATTATTCAATATTTTTACAATAAAGGGATTACTTTGGTATTGGCTTCTTCTTCTGCAATGGTAAATATAGACCGTGTGTTTAACCGATTTAATTTGAATCCATACTTTACTGCCAAAATCAGTGGAGCAGATTTAGTTAAATCGAAACCACATCCAGAGATTTTTGAAAAAGCGGCTATTTTAGGAAACACAGCCAAAGAAAACTGTATTGTTATTGAAGATTCTGACAATGGAATAAAGGCCGCTAATGATGCTGGAATTTTTGTTTTTGGATATAAAAATCCAATGGTATCAGATCAAACTTTAGAAAATGCAGATGCAATCATTACTGACTTCAATGAGTTGAAAAAATATATTTGAAAGCATATTTCATTTTTAAGCTTGGATTGAAAATCATAAACGAAATTGAAAAACGAAAAATTAGGAAGAGATATTGAAATCCTGAAAAACGGACCAATCTGTATGTATTTTAAAAATAGCATTTTAGACGAGGACTATAATTGGTTTTACTACAACAACTTCGAGCTTATTGATATAAATACTCGGAATTGGAATCGAAGGAATGCACATCAGAATTTAAAGATTGCCCTTAATTTTCCAGATTATTATGGAGAGAATTTGAATGCTTTCCATGATTGTCTTGAAGATTTATACAACAAAAGATATAGGGGGTTGATTTTGGTTTTTAGAAATTTCGACAACTTTGTAGAAGAAGATAAAATATTTGCGGAAAGTATTCTTGATATTATAACAAGGGAGTCAAGGATTTGGCTTCTGACTGGGCAGAAATTAATTGTGCTAATACAATCAAATGACCCTCATTTAGAATTCCCTGAACTCGGTGGAACGAGTCCAAGTTGGAATTCATCTGAATGGTTCAACAGTGATAGAAAAAAATAAAAGAAGAATTAAAACTTCGATTCAAATCACAAACGCAATTTGCACCTTACAAATGATACATTTTATACTTAACAATCACGTCATCAAAACAAAGACTCATTCGGGTGTTACATTACTCGATTTTATTCGAGAACAGCAACAATTGAAAGGCACAAAAATAGGCTGTCGAGAAGGCGACTGCGGGGCTTGTACGGTTTTGGTTGGAACAATAAATGGAGATAAGGTGGATTACCAAAGCATTACGTCCTGTATTTCTCCCTTAGGAAATGCCAATGGAAAGCACATTGTCACTGTAGAAGGCATTAATTTACCTAAAACATTGAATACTGTTCAACAAGCAATGACCGACAATTATGCCACCCAATGTGGTTTTTGTACGCCAGGATTTGTGGTTTCTATGACGGGTTTTGCTTTAGTAAATAATAAACCGACTAGTTGCAACGATGCTATTAGCGGCAATATCTGTAGATGTACGGGTTACAAATCTATTGAAAAAGCAGGTTTTGAAGTTGAAAAAAAGCTGCAACAAAAAGAGGACAGTCATTCAATAACGTGGTTGATAAAAGAAGGGTTTATTCCTAATTATTTTGAGACCATTCTACAAAGATTGAAGGCATTACAAAACCCCATTTTGCAGAACATAGACGCTGTAAAGAAATCCTCAAATAGCATAAAAGTCGCCAATGGAACCGATTTATATGTTCGTCATGCAGATAAATTGGCAGAAGAAGGAGTATATTTATTGACTGATGAAACTGCCCTAAAAGGCATTTCGTTTTCAGAAGGTATTTGTACCTTAGGAGCCAACACAACTGCAACTGAAATAGCAGAAAACGAGCAATTACAAACCCTATTTCCGAGGCTCAAGCAATTTTTAAAACTGGTTTCTTCTGAACCCATCAGAAACATGGGAACTCTTGGAGGAAACTTTGTGAATGCCTCTCCTATTGGCGATATGTCCATTTTCTTTTTAGCATTGAATTCAGTATTAACTATTCAGAAAGCAGACGGAACGGAACGGCAAATCCCCTTTCAATCGTTTCACCAAAGCTATAAAGTTTACGATTTGCAAGAGGATGAAATTTTAAAGAATATCTCTTTTAAAGCTCTTGAAGCGAATGATTTTTTCAATTTCGAAAAAGTAAGTAAGCGTACGCATTTAGACATTGCGAGTGTAAACTCAGCAGGGAAAATATCCGTAACAAACAACATAATTAGACAAGCGCATTTCTCGGTAGGTGG
>JBGCDY010000982.1:0-17613 GCA_045105835.1 Chitinophagales bacterium | reverse complement strand
TCGGAGATAGACCTCAATGGTGATGGCATTCAAGATTTATTTGTATTCGACAAAACTTCCAGAAAAGTGCTGACTTTTATCAATGAAGGAACAGCCAACCAACAAGACTATACCTACGTCCCAGAATATGCCTTCCAATTTCCACCTCTACAAGATTGGGTACTTTTGCGGGATTATGATATGGACGGAACCGCCGATATTTTTACATACAGCATTGTGGGGGCAGGGGTAAGCGTCTATCGTGCCAAACGCCCTTCCTTCAATAGCCTCGAATTTGAACTCACTGCCGAACGGCTTCTCTATCAAGGTATCAATGGACCTTCCAATGTTTTGGTGACCCGTATTGACATTCCTGCGATTGTCGATATCACAGGGGATGGTGATTTGGACATTTTGAGTTTTGATGCTTTTGGGAACTATGTAGAACACTATGAAAATCAATCACAAGAACTTACAGGTACGGCAGGAGATACGCTTTGGTTTGAGCGGGTCAATCAATGTTGGGGAGGATTTGCAGAAAACAATATCACCAATGCAGTGGAACTGAATAGCGAAGATTGTGGCAAAAAATCGACTTCAAAAGTCCACACAGGCTCTACTTTACTTGCCTTTGACTTGGACAATGACCAAGACCAAGATTTGATATTGGGCGATTTGAGTTTCAACAATTTGGTCTTATTGACCAATGGCGGTGACGCTCAAAATGCGCTCATGACGGGGCAAGATGCGACTTTCCCGAGTAATGATGTGCCTGCAAATCTTTCGATTTTTCCCGCTGCTTATGCAATAGATGTCAACAACGATGGACTGCAAGACCTCATCACCGCTCCCAACGAACCCAAATCCCAAACCAAAAATCAAGTATGGGCTTACTTCAATGAAGGAACAGCCCAAAATCCTCGTTTTGAGCGGCAAACTCAAAATTTTTTGAGCGAAGAAATGATTGATGTAGGGGAGGGGGCATATCCCGCTTTTGTGGACTACAATGCGGATGGTTTGATGGATTTTGTGGTCGGGAATAAAGGGGACTTGAATTCTGAAACCCAATTTTATGAAAATGCCCGTTTGGCACTTTTTGAAAATATCGGTACGCCTGAAAACCCTGCTTTTCAGTTGGTGGACGAGGACTACTTCAATATGAGCGAGCATCAATTTGTGGGTTTGTACCCTGTTTTTGGGGATGTGGATGGAGATGGTGATTTGGATATGGTGGCGGGTGATGAGATTGGAGGCTTGCATTATTTTGAAAACACGGCTGCCCCTAATCAAGCACTTCAATTGGAGCTACATACCTTTGAACTGCTCACCTTGGTTCCCAATGATTATTCTGCTGTTCCTTCTTTGGTAGATGTGGACGGAGATGGTTTGGTGGATTTGTTGGTCGGTACTGCAAAGGGCAGAATTTTCCACTTCCGCAATTTTACACCTATTGCAGCAGAAGCTCCTCTTTTCTCCATCGAAAGCCAAAAGTGGGGAGATATATCGGTGAGAGAAATTAATTTTTCGAGGGGAAGTGCTGCGCCAGTTGTCACGATTTTGGACGATACGAATACGTCCTATTTGATTGTGGAAAGCGAAGGCGGAAATTTGTCGCTGTTTACAGACCTTCAAAATGATGTCTTTACTTTGGTCACCAAGAACTATTCTTTTATCAGCGAAGGCGGTAGAGGTGGTTTGGCAGTGGCAGATTTGGATGGTGACGGCTTCAAAGATTTGTTGGTGGGCAACCGTCGTGGAGGCGTGGCTTTGTATTCCCAAAGCGAAATTTGGAGTGCTATTGAAGAGGTAAATGATTCTCCCGAAATCCTTGTTTTTCCTAACCCTTGTGCGGGTGACTGCCAAATCTATTTGGAGGATTGGACCGCAAATGAACTTCCCGATTTTTCGCTCTACAACATTGAAGGAAAGCGCATCGCATTGCAGCCTCGCCTATCTGTGGGCAATAAATCACTGATTATTGGAGTGGAACAATTGCCGAAAGGGATTTATTTTTTTGAAGTAATTACGAAGAATAGTAGAAAAATGGGTAAATTGTTGGTGAATTGAAGGGATTGAATTGTATGATTTTTTGGGAACGATATGCCCTCAATTGTTGTTGTTCAATTTTGCAGTGGAAGATAATTCCTTGTAAGTGAGAGGACAGAAAAGAGAAGCGAGATGTGTGACTTGAAGTTAGGGACTTAGCAAATAATAGTCTACGAATTTCACTCGTTCTTTTTCCTTTTAGATACGTTAAAAATTTTGACCATAGCCCTGCTATGCTAAAAATTTTTGCCTTCCTAAAAGAAAAAATACCTTCGTGAAATTTGAGTAGTCTATTTATTTCTACCTCCCTTAGGAACGCTACAAAAATAAATTTACACTTTTCGGGTTGAACATCCCCCAACCCCCTTCAAAGGGGGAATAAAGAATGTAAATTTATTTCTTCCGCATTCCTTATTCACTGTCAAGCTGTTTTGATTAAATCTAATTTTGTCCAGTTACTCATGCTTTTATAGCTCATAGCCAAACCAAAACCTATGCTCTACGCTTTTCTAAAGTTTGTGTTCAAAACTGCTATGCGGGTATTTTTTCGTCAGTTCAAGGTCGAAAACCGTGAGCGAATTCCCAATAAAGGACCTTTGATAGTCGTCTCCAATCACCCTGCCACCTTCATGGACCCTTTGGTAGCGGCAAGTCAATTGAAGCAGCAGGTGCATTTCATAGCGAAAGGAACACTTTTTAAATCGGCTTTCAACAGTTGGGTATTGCGTAATATAATGAATGCGATTCCCGTCTATCGTCGTCAAGACAATCCAAACCCAGAGCATACCAACCAAAATGATGCGATTTTTGAGCAGTGTTTTAAGTTTTTGAAGGAAAAAGGTACGCTGATTATTTTTCCTGAAGGAACGAGCATTAACGAAAGGCGTTTGCAGAAAATCAAAACGGGAACAGCTCGGATTGCTTTGGGAGCAGAGGCACAGAGTAATTTTGAATTGGGTGTTGAGATTTTGACCATGGGCATCAATTATAGCGATGCGCCTACTTTTCGGAGTGATGTGTGGGTAAATGTGGACGAGCCGATTCGAGTGGCAGATTTCAAAGAGGCGTATGAAAAAGACGAATTTGAAGCGGTTAGGGCATTGACCGAAGTGATTCGCCAACGTTTGGAGCAAAATCTCATCATTACAGACGATGAGGAGGAAGATGAATTTGTGAAAAACATCGAGGCAATCTACAAAAACCAATTGGTTGCTGACTTGGATTTAGACCCAAAAGAACATGCCTTTACGCTGACGAAGGGTATTGTGGATGCGGTGAATCATTTTGAAGCAATGGACAGCGAGCGTGTGGATAGACTGCAAAAGTCGGTGGCGAACTACATGGCGAAGTTGGAAGAGTTGGATTTGGAGGATTGTTTTTTGGCACGAGATAAAAAACGCAATCGGAATATTTTCAAAGACAGTTTGTGGCGCTTGATTACGCTGGTAGTAGGACTTCCCGCTTTTTTATACGGCGTGGTGAACAACTACATTCCCTACATTCTGCCCTCCAAAATCGCCAACCTACTGACCAAAGATGAAGAGTATATTGGTCCTATCAAGTTGACAAGTGGGATATTCACTTTTTCCATTTTCTATGTCTTGCAAACCTACCTTTTTCACCACTACCTTGCACCAAACGAATGGTGGACTTTGGCGTATGCAGTGAGTTTGCCCCTGACAGGTTTTTTGGCAATGGCTTACTATGACCATTCTGATAAAGTTTGGACACATTGGAAGTTGTTGGCTTTATTTTATCAAAAACCTGCTGAGATTGGGGCTTTGTTGCAGCAAAGGGGAAAGGTTATTGAAGATTTTGAACAGGCGAAGGAAGAATATTTGGCTGCACATGCGGTATGAGTAGGTTAAAAACTCCTAAGAGAACTAAAAAAAACAGAGCGAAAATAGAATATCTTATTGATTATCAATTTTTTTAGACCTTTTTCTTTGTTTTTATATTGAGGAAGTATATTTTTGTTGCTTTATTCATGTATAAAAATAGAGATGGTATGTTAAAAAAACATTACTTATTATTTTCGGTATTGGATTTTTGCTACAAGCAGAAGCACAACAACTTTTGACCCCTTCCCTTACATTCTCTCATAAGAAAACATCCTATATCACGCTGATGGATGGAACAAAAATTAAAGGTACAATCAAAGATATTGACAGAAAAAAAGGGTTGATTGAAGAAATCAAGATAAAAGATGGAAATGGTAAAAAACACAAGCTTAAACCTAAGTCAGTTAAGTTCATGTATCTTCCTCCAAGTGGCTTAGACAATGTGATGAAATCTTTGGATATGGCGACAAGTGTCAGCAAATGGAATGATGAAAAATTGGAGCAAGACTTATTAAACAAAGGCTATATTTACTTTGAGAACACAGATGTGAAAATCAAGAAAAAGACAATGAATTTGTTGATGCAATTGTTGAATCCTTCTTTTAGCAAACAAGTAAAGGTGTATCACGATCCTTTTGCCAAAGAAACTCGGTCGCTGAATATAGGTATGGTAGAAGTAGCAGGAGGCAATGCCAAATCGTATTATATCAAAGCAGGTGACAGCAATGCCGCTTTCAAAGTACAAAAAAAGCGTTATAAGGATGAATTCAAACCTTTGTGGGATGATTGCAGTGAACTTATTACAAAATATGGTGATAAAATTAAATGGAGTGAATTGACGCAGCATGTGTTGGATTATTCAGGGTGCCAAAACTAAGTGACTATTGATACAAACAGAGGATTTAGGTATCCTGCTGCATTTATTTTTTTCTATTCATCGAATGAAGGCTATGGCTATTTGGTTATAAATCAGTAATTTTCAGGTCTTCATTCGATAAATAAAACCTTCAGTTAATTTTTTTTTATTTTTTGTGGGATTTATTTTGTGAAAAGTATAATTGTGTTGTATATTTGCATCCGCTAACGCAAAGCAGCCGGTGTAGCTCAGTTGGCCAGAGCAGCTGATTTGTAATCAGCATGTCGGCGGTTCGAATCCGTCCACCGGCTCTAAATAAAGAGTCACAAAGCATAAATCATTTCTTAGAAACGATTTATGCTTTTTTGTTTTTGGGGATGTGTTAACTAAAAAGAACGAAAACCTTCAAGACTTTCGTTCTTTAATTTTGGATAAACCAAAATATTTATTTTTTGTAAAATCCCATTTGCTTTAAGCTTCCTCCAACATTCGCTCTTGTTCTACTTTGCGGTTGTTCCACCACCAAATACTACCCAAAATCATCACCAAACAATAAGGGGTCATAAATAGGTAGAAAATGCCTGTGTTCAATCCGATACCTGCATCTCCACCACCTTCTAAATTACTTTCCCCTACGCCCTTGCACATGGCACACTGAGCGCTTACTTCGTCTATTCCAAAGAAAAATAGGATTGCTATGAAAAGGAGTAAAAAGAAATATTTTGTTGGGTTGTTCATGTTCTTCTGTTTTAAAAAGGCAAACAAGTAAAAGCGGATTCTGTTCATTTTGGGGTTTGCTTTCTTGTCCAAAAACCATTTGTTGTGGGGCAAAGATACGCACTCCTGTTTTGGTATGGAAATAAAAGTTGAATCTCATAAGCTGTTACCTTGCAGAGGATTTTTAGAGACCACCAAATGTCAACAATACACTATACTTCCTTCTCACTGCTCAACCTTCTCAATTCCTCCAATTCCAACTCCATAATATCATACTGATGGGATAAAACATGAGCAGTTCTAAAGCCTTTTCCGTTTTTATAGGCTTGAACAGTTTGCTTAAAATCTATAATCAAGCCGAAGGTTGCGCCTGTAATGGGGTAAAACCAACTGATTCCATAGCCTTTTCTGCCGCCTGCCGCCAATTCCCAAGCGGATGCTCTAAACTCCTCTTTCCAAGTCGTGCCATACCCATGAATGAGGTGGTTCACATCATGCAATATATAGCCTTTTGCGCTGAGGTTTGGAAATTTGAAATCAATCCCAAATGCGGTGAACTTGTCAAACTTGTTGTCAGTTCCTCCATCTTCTTCAAAGCCGTTGTCTTTCCAAAATTGACTTAAAGCCTCTTTAACTTTCATCTTTACTATGATTTTATAGTGATACAAATATGTTTTAAAGATAGCGGATATCTATGTTCTAAATCAATGAATAGACGTACGATTTATTTTCCTTACCTGTTTGTCTGTTGCATTATCTATGCTGCTCAATATTCCAGAAACGGCTTTGGTCGCCAGCCACTTGAACGGCTCTGGTGGAACGGGAAGCACACGTCTTTTCAAAACTCTCGCCAGAGGATGTTCTTTTCCTTGAATTTGTTCTGTGAGCAATTCGCCCATCAGGCAGGTATGCGGAATGCCATGCCCCGAAAAGCCCAAACCATAGTGAATGTTTTGGTGCTTGCCCAATCTGCCCAAATCGGGCATAAAATCCATGGCAATACCAATCCAACCTCCCCAAAAGTTTTTGACTTTCAAACCTGCGAGTTGCGGAAAACGCTCTCTGAACATTCCTTCAATCCCTGTAAATACTTCGGGCATATAGGTGTTGCTCAGGTGATTGCCAAAGGGAATCCTAATGTGTTTGCCTCCTACAATAAGTGAGTTTTTAGCAGTCAATCGGTAATTTTCCAACTGTTCGTGTGCCGTATAAATACCCTCACGACCTTCCCATCCTCCAATGGCTTCCATTTGCTCCTCAGAGAGTGGTTCGGTTTCAAACATCCCTGCACATACAGGAGACATCAATCGTTTTTTCCAACCCAGTTTGTGTGTATAAACATTGGTAGCCAATACTGCTTGGTCTGCCGTAACCGTTCCGCCTTTGCAGCGAGCCACCACAGGATTGGAGTCTCTCAATTCCAAGACTGCTGTTTTTTCATACAGTTGGACTCCTTTTTCAAGTGCTATTCTCCGCAAATGACTGACCAATAAACCAGGGTTCAAAAAACCACCTACGGGGTCAAACAAACCTGCTACAAAGGCTTTGGGCATACCTCTTTCTTCCATCTCTTCCTGACTGAGAAAACTGAAGTCTAAACCCAAGCCTTCCCCTGCTGCCACAACGGTTTTCAACTTTTTGATTTGCTTGGGATGCACTGCTGCCATGATGTTTCCGTTGGGTTCGTAGTCACAAGGAATGTTGTGTTTTTTGATAAAATCCTCTACCTTCAAAACGCCTTCCTTTGCAAAATTGCAGAGTTCTCTCGCCCGTTCTTTTTTGTAGATTTTCAGCAAGGAAGGGTAATCCTTTCCTATCAAACCATCTACATAGCCCGAATTGCGACCACTTCCTCCTGCACCTGCAAAATCCTGCTCCAATACCACTACATTAATGCCTGCCTCACGAAGCCCAATAGCTGTGTAAAGTCCAGTATAACCTCCTCCGACAATGACTACATCGGTTCTAATATCCGATTGAAGGGAAGGGCATAAATCTTTAGGCTCAGATAGCCAGGTACTTACTTCCTTAAAGGGTAGTTGATTCATAAGGTGTATCTTTTAAAGTGGTGGGATTTTGATTGTTAATATCTTTCAATTTTGGAATGTAAACACAGTTCTTTATTTTTTCTCAAAAAAAGAATGTTGCTCAATAGAATCCACTGTGGGTTTATCTAAATGAGGGATACCCAGTTCTTTTTTCCATAGGTCAACTTGAGTTCGCCCATAGTCAAACCCAATTTGGTACAAGTTTTTAACGGATTCCACATCCAAAGAAGTAAACTCATCAAGCGGCAATTCTATGAACAAATCTATCTTTGATTCATCATAGACTTTTTTCTGCAAATGGTTAGAGGCCATATACATAGATTGGATAATTGTGGTGCCGATATTGGGAACGATTTGCTTTTTGAAAAACGGATTTATTTTTTTCAACAATATCTCCCACCCAGAGACATCTGGTGAAAACCCCCCATCCACTTCAATGCCACTACTCGAACAAGCATTGACTACAATCAATTTACCTACTCCCATTTTCACCAATATATTGCTGGGACAGGCATTGATTAAGCCGCCATCTACCAAGCAATCTCCATCCTCTAAAACAGGGGGTAAAATTCCCATGACAGAGGTGCTCGCCCTCACTGCTTTCCACAGGTGTCCTTCAGTATGAACCTTCAAATCTCCTGACACCAAACTCAAGGAGACACAAAAATAATCTGTCCACAAATCCTCGATTCTCACATCTTTGTAAAACAATTTAATAAGGTCAGTAAATTTTTTCCCAGAAAACAAAGATACAATGGGGAGCGTAATGGAATTGGTAGATTTGAAAAGTTTTTGGCTATCGTGTACAATGGGAAGCATTTCTTCTGCGCCAAAGACCTGTGCATAACTTGCGCCTGTAAAAGCACCTCCTGAACTTCCCCCAATAATGTCAATAGGAATTCCCGCTTCTATAAATGCATGGAGTATTCCGAATTGAGCCGCAGTACGCAATCCACCACCACTTAGTGCCACTCCAATGGCATTACCTGTCAAAAATCGGGCAAGTCTTTGAATATCTTTTATTTCATTCCACGCAACGTGGTAGTGTTTTTGTAAATTTCGTTTAGCTAACCAATTGCGGGTTTTAGTAGGGATTTTTGTTCGGGTAGGGTGAATCAACACCAATTCCTGCGCTGCATGATTGGAATCGGATAAGTAATCCACTACTTTTTTTTCAAAAGAAGCCACCTTTGGTGACTGCAAAGAATCTGCAATAAACAAGACCTTATCGGCTCTGCTAATACAGTGTCGTGTCCAATTGTTCCATTTTCCATCTGTCCAGTACAATACGAAATTGCCTTTGGCTTCATAGTTGACCAGTTCTTTATTGTAGTTCTCGTTCTCATTAAATTTGCCACCATTTTCTGCTTCAAATACAGCCTGTGAAAGCAATATTGGAGTTCCAAAAGGTTGAATTGCTTCCACTAAATGCTTACCAAAAGTACTCAGTTCTAAGCCTTTTGTAATGGGAACAATTGCGACTGTATTAACCGTATGTTTGGGAACAAATGATTTTTTAGTCCTTTCAGTAACCGTCTGAATGAGTTGTTTAAGAGAGCTTTGTTGCTGCTGCAATAATTCAACAAAATCACTTCCTTTGAAGCACAAGAGCATGGAGTTTCGAATGGCATAAATAGTGGCATTGCGTTTTTCTCCAATCAAAGCCGCCATTTCGCCTACAATTTCCCCCTTGCTGATTTCGCCTAAAACAGTCGGAGCTTCGCCTTCAGTTTCCCTTACAGCACGAAGTCTTCCATCAATTAAGATGAATACTTCTTCTCCTTCGTCTCCTTGCTTCAACAAGGTTTCCTTACATTGAAGGTTAATCAATGTAGCTTTACTCGAAATCTTTTGTAGGTTATCAGAAGTTAGATTGCTGAGGTAGGGAATTTCCTTAATGGAGTCTTTTAGTAAGTTGAAAATATTCATTGTATGTGTGGGTTGGTGTGAGTAAACTACTTGTTAAAGAGTCTATTTCAAAATGGTCAAAATACCTAAATGCATTCAAAAATATAAAATGCTTTATGCAAGTTTATTGCAATATTCACTCCAATTTTTGTTGATTCAACTATTAATGTATTTTAAGCTCACTTTGTAAGCACATTCTTAAATATTTTTTGCAGACCATTGTTTACGGCACCACACACTGCTGTAATTAACACAAGTATGTTTACTATTGAAGGTAATTGGAAGTGATTTTGAGGCAAAATAAATATATGAAACCTACTGCTTTTTTCAAGGTTTTCATTTCAAAGTGCTAATTGTTGCCAAAGTTGGTTTCTAAAAGGGTCATTTTTCGTTTCCACTCCAAGTAGCCCAATACTGCAATCACTGTATAAATCCCAAACAAAAGACTGGACAAATACCAACCCTTGTAGTAGAGCAAGCCAACATAAATTGGGTCTGCAATGATCCATACCAACCAGTTTTCGAGTTTTTTGCGGGCGGTCATCCAGGTAGCCGTGAGACTTAGGGCAGTGGTGAGGGCATCCCAAAAGGCGACATCTGTGTTGGTGAATCTATCTAAGAGGAAATAAAACGCAATGGTGGAACAGAGTGTGACGGGAATCAAGATGCTCCAAAGTTTGGAGGAAGTGGCGGTGATTTGGATCGGGCTTTGTTGTTTGTTTTTTGCATAAACCCATTGTTGCCAGCCATAAAGGGTCAGCCCAAAGTAAACGACTTGTAGCCCCACATCGGAATACATCTGTGCATTGAAGGCGATCACAAAAAATAGGGCAACATTGACCAAGCCTGCCAACCAACACCATACATTTTCTTTTGCAGCCAAGGTGACATAGAAAATGCCGCTGATGAGTGCGCCCAAGTCAATCCATGAGGATTGAAGTAGGGTATTCCAGGCTTGTTGTAAAAAATCCATTGAATTTTATTTAGGCTGCAGGCTCAAAATGATAATATTTGCTGATTTCTTTTATAAAAAAAGGAATGTTTTTATTTTTGATTAAGTGGTTGATAAACAAAGTCTAATATGCTGTTTTGACGTTTTTTTACCTTCAAAACCCTCCATTGTAGTTTCATCAAAAGGCTAAAAGTAAAAATAATTTTTCTTTTGTGTTTACATTTTTCGCCTTTCGGTCATTAAGAGGTGTAGTATAGCAAAGTTCATAGTTCAATAATCTTTGAATCATTTTACACTCAGTTTTTATTAAGTTTTTTAGTCATTACACTCAGTGCCTTAACATGGCAAATAACAACAGTACAATGCCTCTTTTTCAATTCGTTTGAGAAGAGGCATTTTTTATTGGAGGCTTTTGGTGTCGGATTCTTTAGAGGGTGAAAAATAGCTGTCTTCGCTGCAAACGGACAAGTTGTTTTTTATTAACCATTCTGAATGAACTATTGAGTTCGCTATTTCGTTTTATTGGGTAAATGCTTATATTTGAGTTCCTAAAATTTAATTCGATAATCACATGAGCCTATTCGATTCCAACTTTACACATACACCCAAAAACAAAAGGTTTGCGTATGTACCTCGTTATTACGATCCTGAGAAGGAAGAGCGCAAAGAAATTTTTGAACAAACAATAAAACTCGAAAGAGGTGCTTTTTTTAAGCAGAAAAACCGCAGTCGTTTGGTGGGTGCATTCAGTGAGAAGGAAATCATCTTCAAAAAGAAGAATGACCGTCGTTTACAAACCAAACGCACGTTCCTATTGATTGCAATGTTGTGTTTGCCTTGTGCTTACATTGCAGGTTATATCTCTTCTGCTTTGACAATTATGGGCTTGATATGCCTTATGGTCATGTTTATTGTTCAGGTGAATAAGATGTAAAGGTATTTTGAGGGCTGCAATATAGGTTGTTGCACCAAAATAAAACCAAATCCTGCCTGCCGAGATTTCGGCACAATCTATCTTGAATAAAGAGGGGCGTTCTTCAATACAAAACGAATCGTTTTAAACTAATTTTAATTTCTTGTGCATGTCGGATGTGATAAAACTGTTACCTGATGCGATTGCGAATCAGATTGCAGCTGGAGAAGTGATACAAAGACCTGCTTCGGCAGTGAAGGAAATGTTGGAGAATGCGATTGATGCGGGAAGTACCCGTATTCAGTTGATTATTAAGGATGCGGGGAAAACACTGATTCAGGTGATTGACAATGGGAGTGGAATGTCGGAGACGGATGCACGCATGAGTTTTGAGCGTCATGCTACCTCCAAAATCACCCGAGCACAAGACCTTTTCAGCATTCGGACTTTGGGGTTTAGAGGAGAGGCGATGGCTTCAATTGCAGCGGTGACCCATGTGGAAATGAAAACCAGAACGAAGGAACAAGACCTTGGTACACATATCATTATTGAAGGTTCGGTGGTGAAGGTACAAGAGGCTTGTCAATGTCCTGTCGGGACTTCACTTGCCATCAAAAACTTGTTTTTCAATATTCCTGCTCGCCGCAATTTTTTGAAGTCCAACCCCGTTGAGATGCGCCACATTGTGGAGGAATTTCAGCGAGTGGCACTTGCCAACCCCAAAATATTCTTTTCTTTTCACAACAATGACATTGAGATTTTTCGGCTTCCTTCTGCCAATATGTGCAAGCGCATTGTAGGAATTTTTGGTGCTTCTTTCAATCAGAGACTTGTTCCTGTTGAAGAACAAACCGATTTTTTGAGGATTTATGGGTTCATTGGCAAACCCGAATTTGCCCGAAAAACCCGTGGGGAGCAGTACTTTTTTGTAAATGAACGTTTTATCAAAAGTTCTTACCTACACCATGCGGTTTTGACTGCCTACAATGACATTTTGCCGAGCAAAAGCCATCCGCTTTATGTGGTGTTTATAGATATTGACCCTGCTCGAATAGATGTGAACGTACATCCGACCAAACAGGAAATCAAATTTGACGACGAAAAAGTGGTCTATACTTTTGTGAATACAGCGGTCAAACGTGCTTTGGGTTCGCACAATATCACGCCAACACTTGATTTTGACCGAGACACGCAGTTGATTTTTACTAAAAACCCTCAAAAGAAAAACCCAAGTTCTAACTCCAACCCAACGAGCTTCAATACAAAACCTTCTGCTGGCTCCAAACTCGAACCTTCAAACCTGAATTTTCAGACGATAAATTCTAAGGCTTCTTCTAATTTCTATACTGGCGAAAAAAAGCCGAAGGGAGATTGGAAAGAGTTGTACAAAACCGAAGACATCGAACTGTCTGATGATAGGGAGACGATTACCATCCAAAGTGCTGCCAACAAACAGGCAATTTTGCCGATTGGTGAGAAGGCAACTTTGGAGAAAAACCCCTACCAAATTCACCGAAGATACATTTTAACACAAATTAAGTCGGGTTTCATTCTCATTGACCAAAAGGCAGCACATGAGCGCATTTTGTATGAGCAGTGTTTGGTGTTTATGGACAATAAAAAGGCAGAAACACAGAAGCAACTTTTTCCGCAGACCATCGAATTGCCCGCAGCAGATGCCACTTTGTTGAAGCAAATTTTGCCTGACATCAATGCCTTGGGCTATGATATTCAGGAGTTTGGGAAAACGACTTTTGTGATTCATGGTATTCCGTCGGATTTGAAGGCAGGGGATGAGCAGTCAACGGTAGAGCATTTATTGGAACAATACAAACACAATTCCGAAAAATTGAAGCTCAATAAACGAGAAAATTTGGCCCGAAGTATTGCCAAAAATGCTGCTATCAAAGTTGGACAAAAAATGACGGTGGAAGAAATGCAAAACCTTGTAGACAAACTGTTTGCGTGCCAAACGCCTTTTGTAGCCCCAAATGGAAAGCCTACCTTTGTGAAGTATCGCATTGAAGAGATAGAGAAACAATTTGACAAAAAAAATAGTTAGTTTAATACATTTGAGAAACCTTCAAAAATGAGGGTAAAGATTTCGGTGTTTTGCCTTTTTGAAAGGTTCAACTTCATTCCGCTAATAATTGATTTCTTGCAGAATGAAATATCCGAAGCCTAATGCTGTGATTTTTTGAAGTTTCTAAAGTACAATATCAAAATATGAGACAAGGATTTGGCGGTTTTCAACTGACTCCTGCGGTGAAAAACCTCTTGATTATAAATGTATTGACGTATTTGGCAACTGTGTCGCTTTTGGGCATATTTGACTTAAATCGTTTTTTCAATTTGCATTTATGGTTTGCTTCTGATTTTTATCCGCATCAATTCATCACCCACATATTCATGCATGGAGATGAAATGCACTTACTGATGAACATGTTTGCTTTGTGGATGTTCGGAACAATGTTGGAGAGAACCTGGGGGACTAAGCGGTTTTTGATTTACTATATGCTGACGGGTATAGGAGCTTCGCTTATGTATTATGGGGTGAATTACATGGAGATTCGGCATGTATTTGATCCTTTGAATATGGCAATAGCGAACCCAAATCCACAAAATATTTATAATATGGTAAATGCGTACGGGGGGCTTGAAAAAATTCAACAGCACATGGATTTTGATATGATGGATTCCTATAAGGCATTTGCAGTGAATTACAATGATATTATACAAAATCCAGTAGATGCGAGCCCCATTGCTTTGCAGTCGGCAGGAGCATTTGCAGTAAAATTGAAGGCTTCCATTGCTAATTTCAGTACGATGTTGGGAGCTTCGGGGGCTGTTTTTGGAATATTATTAGGATTTGGAATGTCATTCCCCAATATGACCATACAGCTTATTATCCCGCCGATTCCTATGAAGGCGAAATACTTGGTAGCTATGTTTGCTATTTTTGAATTGTATAGAGGGATGGCAAATGCCCCAGATGACAACGTAGCACACTTCGCTCACTTAGGGGGTATGGTGGTAGGATTTCTCATATTGAAGTACTGGCCTTCGATGGGGGTGAAGGATTAAGGAGTTACTAAAAATTAAAAAACTGCTTCAATGCCAGTTTCTTACGAAACAAATTTTGGTTTGCCTTATATTTGTGGAGTAAGAATGCCCAAATGGGCTCAGATTTTAAAATTATTAAACGTTATTTTTATATGGCCACTTACGGCAATAGTTCAATTATTGACGACGTATCAGACAAGTTTCAGAACGGCAATATTGTCATCAAATTCATACTGATCAATATTGCAGCATTCCTTGCTGTTCGATTGTTGCACTTAGTCATCTTTTTGACCACAGGTATTACTTGGGAGGTTTTTGAGAATGATTATGTGACATGGCTGATGATGCCTTCCAATTTTAAGGATTTCCTATGGCAACCATGGACGATCCTCACCTACATGTTTCTGCAAACCGACTTTCTTCATATCTTGTTCAATATGATTATATTGTATGTTTTCGGAGATTTGCTGATAAAGTTTTTGAATGATAGAGAAGTCTTTCCGATTTATATTTTAGGAGGGATAGCGGGTGCATTGTTGTATGTCATTATGTTCAATTTTTCTCCTGCTTTTCAGGCTATTTCTGGGACACATATGTTGGGTGCTTCAGCGGCAGTGATGGCGGTCATGTTGGCTATGTGTACGCTCAACTCCAATTATGAGGTGTTTATTTTGTTTGGAGTTGTGCAGATCAAATACATTGCTGCGGCGTTTATACTGATGGATTTATTGACCATTCCACACGACAATCCTGGGGGACACATTGCCCACATAGGAGGAGCTTTGTTTGGTTATGTATACATTAAACAGCTTCAACAAGGCAATAATTTGGGAGCTGGACTGAATAGGTTGGTTGATTTTTTAGTAACGGTATTCAAACCAGGACCAAGTAAACCAAAAGTAGCGTATAGAAACGAGAAAAAACAGGCTGAATACAGGGCTGCAAATAGTGGCAGGGTGAACAAACCCAAGTCAATGGATACTGAAAAACAGGCTAAAATAGATGCAATATTGGATAAAATCAGTGCATCAGGCTACAATAGTTTGTCCAAAGAAGAGCGGGACTTCTTGTTTAAGACAAAGGATGATCAATAAGAGCAAAATAGAAATTTAAAAAATATTCATGACTATATCTTGGAAATAGATTAATCTCAGAAATCACTTTACAAATAAAGGCCTTATCCCTGCAATCAAAGGCTTAAAGTTCTCACAATGAAGGACAGTAAAAAATTATCCATTCTCAGCAGCATTGTTTTTAAGCTTAATTTGGTGGCAGCCCTTGCGTTACTGCTCACCTATCCTGTGCCTTTTATCAATCCTTCTACCTTTTGGTTTTCTGCTCTTTGGGGGCTTACCTATCCTTTTTTACTGCTCATCAATATTGGTTTTTTACTCTATTGGCTGCTCAAGAGGCGATTGCAGGCATTCTTATCTTTGGTGGTGATTTTGCTCGGCTGGAATTTACTCACGAAGACAATCGCTTTCAACGTTTTTCAAAACAAAAGTGAAATTGTAGAGAGTGAAAAAGAGGAGGAGGAAGATACGCCCGAAAAAGAGGCAACTGATGTAAAAATCATGACCTACAATGTCCAAAACTTTGACCTTTACAACTGGACGGAAAATGTAGAGTCTCGCAATAAAATGATTGAACTGATTCAAAGCGAAAAACCTGACATCATTAACTTTCAAGAGTTTTATACAGATGACAATGATGATAGCGAGTTTCACAATGTCAAATTATTGGTCAACGAGTTGGGCTACAAATACTATTCTTTTGAAAAAACACTGACGCTGCGAACTACCAATCATTGGGGCTTAGCGACCTTTTCTAAATTCCCCATTGTGAGTAAAGATAGAATCACCTTTCCCGAATCTAAGAACAACATTGTGGCATATACCAACATTGCCATTGGAGAAGATACGGTGCGCCTCTTCAATCTGCACCTGCAATCCATACACCTCGGGCGGCAAGATTTGAAGTATTTAAAACAGTTGGGTTTAGGTGATAAAAGCAAAAAAGAGGAGAAAACAGATCATTGGAAATCTTTTAACTCAATTGTTACCAAGCTAAAAGCTGCCTATGTCAAACGGGGCAATCAGGCAAGTATTTTGGCGGATAGCATCAAACATTCTCCTTATCGGGTGATTGTCTGTGGTGACTTCAATGACACACCCACTTCTTTCACTTACCAAACAATTTCTAACAAACTCCAAGATGCCTTTCTTGAGTCAGGCTTGGGCTTGGGGGGCACCTATGCAGGCCCTTTGCCTTCCTTTCGGATTGATTATGTGCTACTTGATCCTTCTTTTGAAGTGCGCTCAACGGAGGTGATTCGCAAAAAATATTCGGATCATTATCCTGTAACTTGTGAGTTTCGGATTTGGAAATAGACTGAAATAAAGACAAATGTTATCTACCTTTTCGCATTCTACTTCAAAACTATTCTACATCTAAAAGTCCTCTACCAAGCGAAAGCCGATACTTCTCCAAAAAGAGTGAATTGGATAGGTGAGACTGCGAGAAGATATTCGACAAACCTCGGCGTAAGTTCCACTTCGCAAAACACGAAGCCTTCCTTTTTTAGGACCTTTGGGGTTTTGATGGGGGCTGTTTTTGTAATAGTCCTCTGAGTACCAATCTTGACACCTTTCCCATACATTGCCACTCATGTCATACAAACCCAATTCATTGGCTTTTTTTGAACCAACAGGATGCAATACCCTACCTGCTGAATTTTTGTCGTACCAAGCTACTTCATCGAGATTGTTGCTGCCTGCGTATTTGAAACCTTGACTTTGGGTTCCTCCTTTGGCAGCAAATTCCCACTCCGCTTCTCTGGGGAGGCGGAATTGTTTGCCTGTTAATTGATTCAGTTTTTTGATAAACTCTTGGGTTTCTTTCCAACTTGCATTGCTTATGGGGCAATTTTTACATTCTTGATGAATGCCTGTAGATTTTCTTAGGGTAGATAGATTTCCTAAACCTTTTAAATGTACAACTTGTGGGTGTTTTTCAAATCCAGACTTTCTTGCAGCTAACTCACTGGGTTCTTTGCCCATTACAAGCATCCATTGTTCCTGAGTAACCAAGTATTTTCCGATTTTGAATTGCTTCAATTTTACTTCGTGACTGGGTTTTTCGTTTGATTTACAGCCTAAACCGAAAAGAGAAGTGCATCCCATCGTGAATGTACCGCCTTTCACAACGACCATATCGTCGACCAATTGTTGGAGTAAAGGAGGCAAAGCTGCCACCTTTTTTTGACTGGCTATTTCGCTTAGTTTGCGACT
>JBGCDY010000981.1:0-6735 GCA_045105835.1 Chitinophagales bacterium | reverse complement strand
CACCATTCTTATGGTGGTGGTGTATTTTTCTCGCCTTTTGGAATGGCTGTGGTTCGTGCGACCTATGGAATATCTAAAAACGATGAAGTGTTTACGATTGGAGCTGGGTTTTTGTTTTAATGGAGCTTCTTAGTCATTTTACATCAAAATATTGCCAATTAAGTCTTTGTGACTTAGTTGGCTTTTTTGTTTTAGCACAAAAAAGCGCCGAATTATAGAATCTAAATCAATCAACTTTAACTTTTTGTTGCAAAAAATTAAAGCTTCCACAAGCAATCAAAGAAAGAAATTAAATCCTAAAACGAATTGCTTAAATTTGCTTTCCCAATCGCCTTCAAACTCCAAAATATTCAATGAAACTTTCCATCATCATCGTCAGCTACAATGTTGCCTACTTCTTAGAGCAGGCATTGCTATCTGTGCGTGTTGCCATTGAAGGAAAGGAGTGGGAAGCAGAAGTATTTGTGGTGGACAACAATTCTAAAGACAACTCCATAGAACTCGTCCGAAATCAATTTCCAGAAGTTCACCTCATTGCCAACCAAGAAAATACAGGTTTTTCGACCGCCAACAATCAAGCCATTCGAGAAGCCAAAGGTGAATATGTTTTGCTCTTGAATCCCGATACCGTAGTGGCGGAAGATACCTTTGAGCAAGTGATTGAGTTTATGGATGCCCATGAAGATGCAGGTGGCTTGGGGGTGAAAATGATTGATGGGAAAGGGGATTTTCTACCTGAATCTAAGCGAGGTTTGCCCAGCCCCAGTGTTGCGTTCTGCAAAATGTTTGGCTTGTCAAAAGTTTTCTCCAAATCCAAGACCTTCAATTGGTACTATTTGGGGCATTTAGATGCTGGCGAAACACAAGAAGTGGAGGTGTTGGCAGGGGCATTTATGTTGATGCGGAAAAGCGTGTTGGATGAGATTGGTTTGTTGGACGAAACCTTCTTTATGTATGGTGAGGACATTGACCTATCTTGGCGAATTTTGCAGGGCGGCTACAAAAACTACTATTATCCCCACACACAAATCATTCACTACAAAGGAGAAAGCACCAAAAAAGGCAGTCTCAACTATGTGCGGGTATTCTACAATGCCATGATTATTTTCGCCCAAAAACACTTCAAATCCCAAAAGGCGTGGCTCTACATTGCAGGCATCAAAGTAGCGATATATTTCCATGCTGCCTTGACGCTCTTCCAAAATTTTCTGGGGCGTGCGGCGGTACCGATTGCAGATGCTTTGGTGATGTATGGGGGCATGTATTGGGTGAAGCATTTTTGGGAAACAAGGGTGCATTTGAATCCTTATCCCTTGGAATATATGTTGGTGAATGTGCCGATTTACATTTTGATATGGTTGTCCGCCATCTTTTTTAGTGGAGGTTATGACAAACCTATACAGGCCTCCAAAATTGTGCGAGGCGTGTTGATGGGCAGCGTATTGATTGCAGCTTTGTATGGTTTTCTGCCCGAAGAAATGCGTTTTTCAAGGGGGATGATTTTGTTGGGAACGGCTTGGGCAGCGTTTACTACGGTGGGTTGGCGATTGGCGGCACATTTCCTGCAAAACGGGGATTTTCGCTTAGGAGAAACCATCGAAAAACGGACAATTATTGTTGGAGATTTTGAGGAGGCAAAACGGGTGAAGGCGATTTTGAAGGAAGTGGAAGCGGCTATTGAAGTGATGGGCTATGTGGATGTGGAGGGAAAAAAGTTAGGAGAGAAAGCGCAAATTGAAGGTAAATTACCTCTTTTAGCCCATAGTGAACGATTGAAGGAAACGGTGCAAATTTATGGCATTGAAGAGCTTATTTTTTGTAGCAAAAGCATTTCTGCCAAGCAAATCATGCAGTGGATGGGAGATTTTGGACAAGAGATGGATTTCAAAATTGTACCATCGAATAGCAATAGCATCATTGGCAGTAATTCTAAAAATACGGCTGGGGATTTATATACAGTCGATACGACCCTACATATCCACCAAAGTCGCTACCGCCGAAACAAGCGAATGTTGGATGTGTTGTTGTGTGTAATTATGTTAGTGGCTTTCCCCGTTTTTATGGTCTTGGCGGAAAACCACAAAGGGCTGTGGATAAACTGGTGGAAAGTGTTGGTAAGTCGTTTTTCTTGGGTGGGGTATGCAGAGGTGGAGGTGAATAAGGGGCAAAAACGGCTGCCAAAAATCAAAAATGGGGTGCTGAATCCTACTGATTTGTTGCCCGAATATAGTTATGATGAGGCTACTCGAAATCGATTGAATTGGCTGTATGCCAAGGATTACCACACGAGTACGGATTGGCGGATTTTTTGGAAAGGAGTTCGGAGATTGGGGAATGGAGTTTGAAGGTGTTGAACAGGAATGACTAGGTTAAAATGAAAACCAAAACTTCCGAATTCTATAAAAATGAACTATTGGAAGTTTCATATTGTTTCTCAAGTGACCAAATAATGATTGTTTATGAGTGTTTTAATGTTAAAATCCGCACTTCAACAAAAAATTGCTCAAATAGAGGATGTTGATTTATTGACTGCGCTTCAAGTAATTATTGATAATTCAATGGGAAGTTCTCATTCTAAGAAGAAGCCAACAGATAAAACCTTTAATAGAAGGTTTGGCTGTGGTAAAGGAATTTTTACTTATGTTTCAGATGATTTTGACGCCCCTTTAAATGATTTTAAAGAGTATATGGAATGAACTTACTAATTGATACCCATGCTTTAATATGGTATATTGAAGGGAATAGAGAACTTTCTTCAAAAGCTATCGAGGCAATTGACAACGAACGGAATCAAATTTTTGTGAGTAAGGCAAGTTTATGGGAAATGGCGATTAAGTTGAGTCTGAATAAACTTACAATATCAATTGATTTCAGTGATTTGGAAAGTTTTTTATTGAGATGTAATTTTTTGATTCTTGATTTTGATTTTCCTCATTTGAAAACCTTAATGACGCTTCCTTACCATCATAGAGACCCTTTTGATAGATTAATTATTGCACAAGCAATTACCGAAAATCTTGATGTAATTACAAGAGATAACTATTTTAAATACTACCCTGTTCGACTTTATTGGTGAGAATTCATCCTACTGCGTCAATTCCACAAACTGCTCAAAAATTCTTTCCAATACGGTTGCATCTTTGGTGATAATCTCCGCGGTTCCTGTCATATCTTGTTTGAAATCAAGGGTATCATTGAAGGTGGTAATCAGTCCTTGAGGCAATTCTATTTCGGTTCGATACTTGTTGTCCCGAGAAACCTGGTCAATTGTGGTGATTTTACCCCTCAATAGACCGTACTTGCTGTGTGGATAGCCATCAAGTTTGATGTTCACATCTTGTTGGGTTTCGACCTTGCCCAATCCCATAGATTCCAACTGCACCAATGCGAAAATTTTGCCTGCATTTTTGGGTACAATTGTTAGGATTTCTTCCCCTGAGTTGACGGTTGTTTGTTCCTTTATCTCATTTCTGACCGAAGCCGTTCCGCTTACAGGAGCTTTGAGTATGTAAGTTACTTCCCACGTTTCGAGTTCCCCTTTTAGACTACTGAGGGTGGTGGTGATGTTGGATTCCAATTGCAATTTTCGGAGGTCATTGTCGGAAGAATAGGTGACAATTTGGGTTTCGAGCGAAGCGATTTGAGAATTGTATTGTTGTTGTTGCATTTTGAGATTTTCCGCCATTCGCTTCTGTTGCAGCCATCGACTGCGCTCTGCCTCTGCCTCCATTTTGGAAATATCTCCACTGTCCGCCAAGGCTTCATACCTATCCATGTTCTTTTTAATCAAGGCAATGTCTTCTTGAATGAGTTGGTATTGGCGGTTCATATCGTCCCGCAATTTATCGTAGTTCGCAATCTCTTCTTCAATGGCTTCTTTGCGTTTTTTGTTGGTCTTGAGTTGTGCAAAATCTTGGTAATCGTTGATGTCCTTCAATAATTGAGAATACGTTGATTGTAGATTTCCCAAACCTCTTATAGATGGTCTTGAGACGGTTTTGAAAGCATGTATTTTGAGCTTTTCCCAGGTATTGATTTGTTTTTGGAGCTTCAAAAAAGCCTTGTAAGTGGTTGGATTGTCAATGACCGCCAAAACTTCATCCTTTTGAACTTCGTCCCCATTTTTGACCTTCAAATTGGTCAACTTCCCATTGGTGCGAGCAATGGCGGCTGTTGGTGGAGATTGTGTCGTCAATGCTGCTCGACCATACACAATGTCAGGATATTCTATCCATGTCGCCATCGCAAATAACATAGCCATCACCCCAAAAATAACGGTGATACCCCATCGAATAATCCATCGTGGAATGTAGCTCAATATGGCTTGTACTTCATCGCTGCGAATTTGTATGCGGCTTAGTTCTTGTGCTTCTGTGTCCAATGTTTTAATGTGTTTATAGAGACGTTTTACTAAAACGTCTTTAACTATTTGTGTTTTAAAATAGCAGATTCTTGTTATTGTTTGCCGTTCAACTGTTGGCAAAATTGGAAATTGTTGCCAAAGTCTCACTAAATCCCAAGCCATACAGCTATTAATTTCCCAACTCCAACTGATTCTTTACCAGCGTATAATAATTTCCTCGTTTCGCCACCAATTCCCCATGCGTTCCCAATTCCACCAATTCACCCCCCTCCAAAACCACAATTTGGTCGGCATTTTGGACGGTACTCAATCGGTGCGCCACAATCACAACCGTTCTACCTTTGTAAAACTCCTCCAAGTTTTCCATGATGATGCGCTCGTTTTTGGCATCCAAAGCACTTGTGGCTTCATCGAAGAAAATATAATCGGGATTTTTGTAAATCGCACGGGCAATCAAAATGCGCTGTTTTTGTCCACCACTCAAACCCACTCCCTCTTGACCAATTTTGGTATTGTAGCCCAAAGGCAAGGATTCAATAAACTGTTGGATATTAGCGGCTTTTACGGCCTTCAATAATTTGCGCTTGTCAATGAGTTCGTCACTCACTGCAATGTTGCGGGCGATGCTATCCGAAAAAATGAAGCCATCCTGCATAACCGCTCCGCATTTACCCCGCCACAAACGGTTTTCGATGTTGTTCAAACCGATGTCACCCAATCGTATTTTGCCTTTGGTGGTGTCGTAAAATTTCAACAACAACTTCACCAAAGTCGTTTTGCCACTGCCACTTGTCCCTACGATTGCAGTGATTTTTCTTTCGGGAATTTGCAGATTGATGTCCTTCAAAACCATTTCGGATTGAGGTCCGCCATATTGAAAAGAAAGATTTTCGAGGTTCAAATCACCCTTTTCGGGAAGAATTGTAATGCCTTTGTTTTCTTCGTTTTCCTCGTCTTTTTGGTTGTGGATTTCGCCCAAACGCTCCAAACTGATTTTGGCATCTTGTCCCAACTGCAAAAACTGAATCAATTGGGCAATCGGTGCATTCAATTGACCAATGATATAGGAAACCGCCATCATCATACCCAGTGTCATATCTCCTGCAATAACGGCTGCGGCTGCAATGAAAGTAATCAAAATATTCTTGACTTCATTGAAGACCAAAGCTCCAATCTGTTGGTATTGCTCCAATTGCAGACTCTTTACATTCACTTGAAACAAAGCAGCTTGTATTTTTTCCCACTCCCAGCGTTTTTGTTTTTCGTAATTGTTGAGTTTGATTTCTTGCATACCTGTCACCAACTGAATCAAACTGCTTTGGTTGGCTGCCAATTGGTCGAAACGTTTGAAATCCAGCACCCGTCTTCTCTTCAAAAAGAAGGCTACCCAAGCAATGTGCAAAATACTTCCTCCCAAAAATACGCCGAAAATGACCCAATTGTAAATCGCCAAAACGATTCCAAATACCACCAAATTAATCAAGGAAAACAGGGTATTGAGAGAAGAATTGGTTAGGAAATTTTCGATGCGTTTGTGGTCATTGATGCGCTGCAATAAATCCCCAATCATTTTGGTGTCGAAGAAGCCGATGGGTAATTTCATCAATTTGATGAGAAAGTCCGAAATGAGGGAAATGTTGATGCGGGTACTGACATGTAGCAATATCCAGGAGCGAATGAACTCCACGGCTGTTCGCCCTCCAAAAAGCATGAGCTGGGCGATGAGGATGAGATAGACAAAATTGATGTCTTGATTGTTGATACCAATATCGACGACTGCTTGTGTCAAAAACGGAAACACCAATTGCAGCATACTCCCCAAAAGCAAGCCCAAGACTAATTGAAGAATATAGGCTTTGTATTTGCCGAGATAGCGAAATAGGAAGCCAAAACTCTGTTTGTCAATTTCCTCGTCGTCGGCTTTGAAGAAGTCGGGAGTTGTTTCGAGCAGCATTAGAATACCTGCATCGGCAGAATCGGAATCAAAATTGTAATTGCTGAAAAAATGGTTGAGGTGTTTTCCCAAGTTTGGTTTGTCCATTGGGAATTTGATGCCCTTTTGGCTGAAATATTCTTGGAGTGTGGGTAAAAGTTGTTGGGCGTTGGCGGTGTCTTTGGTCGAAATCCAGCCCTTCAAAAACTCTTCTTTGGTGTATTGAACCAGCCCAAAAGCGGGGTCAGCGACATAAACGGTGTCCCCTTTGATTTTATAGACGACTACAAAGTGTAGTTGTTTCCAGTGAGCAATGCAAGGAAGCGGAACTTCCTCTTGCAGTTGTTGGAAGTTCAATCGGACGGCTAAGGTTTGAAGTCCAATGTTTTCGGCGGCATCACTCATGCCCATCAAAGATACGCCTTCTCGGTCTATGTGG
>JBGCDY010000980.1:0-8083 GCA_045105835.1 Chitinophagales bacterium | reverse complement strand
GATTTGTTGTGCTTCCGCCATCCGAAAATGGAAATTTTCTTGGCGTTTGAAGATTTTTCGCAAGGGGTAAGCAATGGAATCGGGTTCGAGTCCTGCCGTAGCAACCTGATAGAGTAGGGGTTGGAAGGTGTGAAAATTGTTTTTGTCAATCATCACGATTTGGACTTCTTGCTTACGCAGTTTTTTAGCTAATTCAATGCCACCAAATCCACCACCGATAATGACGATACGTGGATTGTTGGTCTGAGGTAAGGGAACTTTTTGCATCTAAATCTGCTTATTTGGTTCTGTTTATTAACACTATTGAAGCGGAAATAGATTTTCTTTGAGGGGAAAAGATAAGGTGATTAGTGGATTGGTGATCCGTAACTGGTGGCTATTGGTGTAAATATCAAATATTTGACACTGGTTATTTGAAGTAAGATGCTGGCAATTAGTTTTTTAGGAACTAATTGCCAGTCACCAATCCACCAATCACTATTTAACCGCTGCATAATTATCATCCCAATCTTTCACCTTAGGCTCGCCCAATTTGTCCACTGATTTAGCGACCAGCATGGCTACTGTCGCATCACCTGTCACATTCGTAATCGTTCGACACATATCCAATGGGCGGTCAATCGCAAAAATCAAAGCCAAACCTGCTTCAGGAATACCTGCTTGACCCAATACAATCACCAACATCACCATCCCTGCACCAGGAACAGCCGCAGAACCAATCGAAGCCAAAGTAGCTGTAGCAATGATGCCCAATTGAGCAGAAAGACTCAAATCTAATCCAAAAGCTTGTGCAATAAATACTGCTGCTATCCCTTGATAAAGGCTCGTTCCATCCATATTCACTGTTGCCCCAATCGGCAAGACAAAACTCGTTACCTCTTCTTCCACACCCAAATGTTCTTCCACGCGTTCCATCGTGACAGGCAAAGTAGCAGCACTTGAACTCGTCGAAAACGCCAATAATTGAGCGGGCGCAATCCCATTGAAGAAAAATTTAGGTCCTCTGCCCGTAAAAATTTTGACCAAAGCAGGGTACAAAACGAAGGTCAGTATGCTCAATCCAAGGACTACTGATATGGCATACCACATCAATGCGATAAACAAGTCCGCACTTGGCGACTCGACGACCAAGGACGCTAAGAGCGCAAAGACCCCATAAGGTGCAGCCAACATGATTAGGTCTATGAGCTTCAATATGACCTCATTCAGTCCATCAAAAAAGGCTTTGACGGGTTGTGCTTTTTCGGCGGGTATGAGAATCAAACCGATGCCAAAAAAGATGACAAAGAAAATCACTTGCAGCATATTTCCATTGTCCGAAGCGGCTGCAAAAATATTAGAAGGCACTAAATTTTCCAATGCTTTGAGAGGACCTTGTTTTTTTTGTCCCTCTGCTTGCTCGATTCTTTTGCTGGCATCCTCCTTATAGGTATTCACCAATTCCTTTCGGGTTTCCTCTGAGATGGATTTCCCTGGTTGTATGATATTCACGATCAACAAGCCCAAACAAACTGCCAAAACTGTTGTGGTGATGTAGATTCCAATGGTTCGCCCGCCCATTTGTGAAAGCTTGGAAATGTCTTTGAGGTCAGAAATACCTTTGATAAGAGAGGCAATAATCAAAGGAACAGCAATGAGTTTGAGGGAATTGATAAACATTACTCCGAAAGGCTTGATCCAATCGGTTACAAAATCATTAGCCCCCAATTGGTTGGCGACCAATCCAAATACAACGCCAAAGAGCATACCCAATAAAATCTTCCAATGTAGTGCGAGTTTCTTCATAAGATGAATATCGTTTGTTTAAAAGTTGATTGCTCAATATAAACATTTCTTTAGAATTGAAGTAAATGAGAAGGTTTTTGCTTTTCATTTGTCCTGTGCAATTACTCAGAAAATCGAATTGCAGTGCAAGGCAAAGGGCTAAGTGGAGGGGATTGGATATTGAAGGCGCAAATACTTGTATAATAATTGAATAAAATGATTCTGGAATATTGAATGGTGCAAAATGATTAATTTATATAAATGCAACTGATTTTTTGTTACATTAGCACAGGTCGTATTTTAATATTTATATGTACAAATTAGACTTTTATTGTAAACACGAAAACTCAACTACAATCAGATGAATTACCATGAATTATTTACTGAATTTACCAAAGAATTTAATGTCCAAAAAAATCATTTATTGCGAGGAATAGGAATTGAAGCAGAAATACCTGTTGTCACTGAATCTGGAGAGGGCATTGGTTTACCTGTTGTCCAGAATATGTTTTTTTATTTAGAAGAAAGAGGTTTTCAGCTTCAAAGGGATGACTTCTCAGACTACATTATAAGTGCAACGAGAACCAATGAAGAAAGTGCAAAATCATTTGACTTCCATATTGATACTGTCACTACTGATGCAGGTTATGGTATTATTGAAATTGCATTTGCACCTCAAAAAGACTTGCACCTAATTCAAAGCAGTTTCTCAGAGATAATGACTTTATTGGTTGGTTATTTTGATAGGCAAAATTGCAGAATGCTTGGCTATGGCATTCAACCACTCACGGCTCCTTCTCAAAAATTATTGATGCCAAAAGAGCGTTATTACTTCTACAAAAACTTCTCTTACAATAATGTTGTACCTAAAATAGATGGAGTCGATGCTCATTTACTCACCATCACTGCTTCTAATCAATGCCATATTGATGTGAGTAGTGAAGAGGCGATTGGAGCAACTAATGTCTTGAATGCCTTGTCTGGATTACAAATCGCTTTTCATGCTAATTCCCCTATTTGGCGACAAAAGGTAGATGAAACCTACAAAGCAAATCGAGAAATTTTTTGGGAATATTGCTATCCTGACAGACTCAACCAAATGGGGATTCCTCCAAAGTTTGAGTCGATAGAGGAGTATGTTCAATATTTGCTTCAGTTCAAACCCATGTTGGTAAAAAGAAACAAAGGGCTTCTGCAAATATTGAATAAAGAAACATTCAAGGATTTTATGGAGGATAAAACTCCAACAATTGGTAAAACACTGGGAGGGGACGAGGTAAGTGTACATCCCCAAACTGAGGATATTCACTACCTCAATACTTTTTGCTATTTCAATGCCCGACTTGTACCCCGATATGGGACAATAGAAAGCCGAATGTGTTGTCAACAACCTCCTAATGAGACTTTAGCCCCCACAGCTTTGACACTTGGAATACTCGAAAACTTGGAGGAGGCTCAAAAATTAGTAGAACTATTTCCTTTGGAAACTTGGAGGGATATACGGCGATCTGCTGTTCGATATACTTTTGACTCAATGGTAAACAATGAGAGTATTGTTCCGATTCTCAAACAACTTCTTGAGATTGCAGTAGAAGGGTTGAAAAAAAGAAACCTGGGAGAGGAGCTTTTTTTAGAACCCCTATATGAGCGACTAAAACGACGCAAGTCTCCAGCAGATGATGCCATAGCTATTTTTGAAAAAGACGGGATTGGAGGTCTTTTAGAGAAGTATTCATTTAGAAGTGAAGATTTTTCAGTGACAGATAATCATTTGTTTGAAGCAGATACTCAAACTCAAACTTTGGCTATTTAAAAGCTAAGGTGTTTCAAACAGATAAAATCAGGGTTCTATTTTATCACTTTTTCAAAAAAAATAACAACAATAAATTATTTAATATGTTATCGCCAACAATTCAAAAAGAACAAAGGTCGCTTGACCACACAATAAACAAACAAGGAAATGTTTTTATAGAACGTATTCCAGATAAGGTATATCAACAGATGGTGGGTGTATTCTCGAATGAATACCATTTTCAGAATGGCTTGGAGAATGGAGGGAGAATGAGAATCGCCAACTATTATGTGGGATTAAGCCGTTCTTTATCAGATTCCTTTATTCGTTTTATTGAAGAAATTGAAGCGGGATTATCTGCAAACAAATATCCTCCTTTTCCTGCTCCAGAAGGCTTCAAACCTCATGAGGATAATTTACTTCAAACAGAACTGGACAGCGGTTTTTCGTTTGCCAGTTTTGATATGGCAGTCACCGAAGAGGGATTACAGAATATTGAATTTCAGGCAGTTTCAACTTACCCCATTAGTGCTGCAAAACTCAATCAGTCTTTGTTGGAGCACCTTCATCTTGAGAATGTATTTATTTTTGCAGACAGTCCAGCTACTACCTGGAGTGATTTTACCGACTTGTATAAGACCATCATTGCAGGTGATTTGAGTGACGGAATAGTGCTTACCGATAGGCTGTTGAAGCAACAAAAAACGAATTTTGAATTTTATGCTACGCAAAAAGAACTGGATGTACCCATTGATGTGGTGGACTTGGAGGACATTGTGGAGGAAAATGGAGAGTTATTTTACCCAAAACCTTCAATGGGCGAAAATCCCATAAAAATCAATCGCCTCTACAATCGCATCCTATTGGCGGAAGCATTGTTTGAAGACAATTACCCCGAAGATGCTGCAATTTGGAAATTTCGTTTTGATAAAAAATACCCATCACTAAAGTTCATCAATCACCCAATTAAGCTTTATGAGGTGTCCAAACGCCTTTCTCCTTATGTCGATCATCCCTCCAATCCTGACTGTTTTGAACTGTCAGCAGTAAGCCAAGATTTCCAAAATGGCGTTTTGAAGTATGAGGATTATGTATGGAAACACAAATGGGGTGGAGCTGGACATCAATTGATTTTGTCTCCAACACAAGCAATTTTAAGCAGTCTGGAAGGAGAACTGGACAATTACATCGTACAAAAAAAGGTGAATTTTGAAGTGTTGAAAACAGGGGACGGTCAGGATAAAATAATAGAACTTAGGTTTATGACCGCTCACCATGAGGGCAAACGAATCATTGTGCCAATGGCAAGGTTGGGGCATGTTACTGAGGAGGAAAACAATCAAAAGAGTTTCAGAATTCATTTTGGGGAGAATAACAAGGAGGGTTATGGTTTTAGTCCTGTAGTGATTTTTGAAGATTGATATTGAAAATTGTTGCTTGTCATATTTTTAGATTTGGTGTCTGTCTTCTCATTTTTTCTTCCAAGGCTCAAGAATCTTCATTATAGAAGACCTCACCAAGTGTAATGAGTAGTTGAAATAAGCTTTTCCTTATCATAAAGGAAAGCTTATTTTTTTGAATAGAGGTGCTTTTATAATAACAAACTAAAATATTATTATTATAATTGCAATCTCTAGGAGGAAAGCCCAAAATCCTTATTTCACTACCTAATCACATCACACACTGGAACAAGCCCTTTTGGTTTGTAGAAATAGAATAGAGTAGGCATAATCACTAAACTTAATCAACTCAATGAGTAATTCAATTACTATTTCGGGTTCCAACTATACAGTAGTCGGAACGGTTAAAGACAAAGCCCTTGGTGAAGGGGTGGTAGATTTGGAGGTTTTAGCATACGGCTGAGATGTCCTAAGAGATGACTTTTTGGGCATTGGAGTTACCGATGCAACAGGCACATTTAGCATTAGTTTTGATGCTTCCAAATTCACAAGCTTATTTGACCGATCTCCAGATCTATACTTCATTGTCAAAGATGCAGGAACTGAACTCTTGAATACAAAAGACAATGTCCTCAAAGATGCGAATGCTTCTACTGACCCAATCAACTTAGTTGTCGATCTTGCAAATGATAAGTTACGCAAGTTGATCAATAAAGAACCCGTAGGAGGATGGGTTGGTGGATTCCCTGACCTGACGAAAAACCCTGAAATGGGTTACCCTACAATAGGTGCTGATCCATTGACAGTCAATACTGATGATCCTAAGTCTCTAACCCCAGATCTTAGCTCTTTGGATATAGCAGGTAATCTGGACAACATCCCTTTACTCAAACGTCAATGGAAGGTATTGTGGCCTGAATTTAGTTGGAACAGCGAGCCTGACAACACTCGAGATAAGAAACGCTGTTTTCAGATGTTTGCTCCTGATATTTCCAGACTGGGTTACAACGATGCAGGACAGGTTTATTCCATCATTTGTCCACAGCAAGGTTTCGCTTCTCCTCACCTTGGGTCTATGAACGTAGAAATCACTGTGACTGGAGCCAAAGGCTGGGCGGATGAAACGACTAAGGAAGCAGCAGCAGAAATGGGCGTAGAAGGTAAGATTTGGTTTGGACCAAGTGCACACCAAAATCAGTTTGTGAAAATGTTTATGCACCATTTTGCAGAGCATGGTCTATCTTTTCCATTCAACAAGGACAACGCAATCAGAGTCAGTACCTTCAAACCAGGTGAACCAAAACAACCCTATTTCCCATTGCGTAGAGGCTTAACCACCGAATTCCCTATTCCTAATTTTGCCAATCATGCAGGAATCGCATGGTCAGCAGCACACTTAAGTGTACAAATCGGAACGGTCGTGCAAACAGATGATGATAAAGTAAATAACTTTAATCAAATGATTGTGGATATCTTCAATACTGCGGCTGGGAATATGCTAAAGGAGAACAATATCCTGACTTGGAATGTGTGGTTTACGGCACCTGAGTATGTAAACCAAGAGGAGTGGTCTACTCATGCAGAATATTGGAGAACATCTATTGATGCAGATCATGGTAGCCCTGAAGGAGAAGGAACATCAGCAAGACACGCTGACGCAACTCTTTTTGAGCCATTGAAAGAGGCAATAAAGGATGATTTGCCTAAGATTCTTGCTTATATCAAAAAATATTTATAATCAGTATTTTTGATTGAAATGAAAACAGGAGAAATTTTTTTCTCTTCAATAAAACAGCCTCATCTTTCTAATAGACAGATGGGGCTGTTTCTTTTATTATGTACAGTAGAGACGTTGCACCGCAACATCTTCTTCTTCAATAATCAAAATGTTTTCACCTTCATTTCACCATGAAATATCAGAATGTTCAATAACTGTGTGATGGGAACGTTGTGATACAAAATTTCTGTTATCATTTTGAGGTAACCGTATGGGGAGTAGACTTTGCACTGCAACGTCTCTACGGGGTAAAAACAAATACTGCATTGAATCAGCTCGTTTGAAAAATTGGGATTATGCCAGCAATGTTTAGAAGCTCTTCAATGGGCTGTAGACGCTGCTTTTTCTGCAAATCATAAGGCGAAATTCGCAACAAATGTTTTCTCTTTTTCGACTAAAAAAGATGTATGTCAATATCAAAAAACCACCGTGTAAACATTCTGTAAACCAATGTTTACACTTTATTATGAGAACTCAGTTCTTTTGTTATTTTTGTTGAACATTAACAATCCTATCTATACCCTAATGAACTTTACAGAAGAACAAAAACGAATATTTAGATTTGTCCAAGAAGAAAGCGGACATGGAGTCATTGATGCAGTAGCAGGCGCAGGCAAGACGACAACGATTATGGAGTGTGCCCGCTATGCTCCAAATAGCAACAGCACTCTATTTTGTGCTTTTAACAAAAGCATTGCCAAAGAAATTAATAAAAAATTCAGAGAAAAAGGACATCTCGGAGTAGTTGTCAAAACAGTTCATGCTCTTGGTTTTCAGATATTACGAGACAACAATAAGACAGCAAAATCAATAGAACTTGAAAGCAAGAAGTACCGAAACCTTTTGGAAGACAAGAATATACAAAAAAAACTCAAGCCCTATTTTAAAAAAATAGTAAAAATCAACGGCTACACAATCGAATCAAAGGAAGATTGGAGAAGTTTTGCAGTGACCAATATTCTGCGAAAGGCTACCAATAAACTCATTGAAGCCAATGAAAAATTTAGGGCAACGCTTACCCGAAATAATTTAGACGAATTTATTCATCTTGTCAAACATTATCGGATTTTCCAAAAAATCGAAGTGGATAAAAAGGACTTTCTTAAAGAAATGAAAGCCTACTTCAAGTGCCACCAAATATTATTGAAGGAAGGAAATAGCTATTCCGATAGGACGATGAAGATTGACCTCACAGATATGCTCTATTTACCCGCCAAATGGGAGCAATTTCCTGCCCAAAAATTTGATTTTGTGTTTATAGATGACTTATGTTTCGGTAACTTGATTATGTGAAAAAAGGATTTGGATATTAGCGGCTAAATTCCTGTAAACCTCGGAGTCGATACCCAA
>JBGCDY010000979.1:0-3920 GCA_045105835.1 Chitinophagales bacterium | reverse complement strand
TAATGAAATACCCCTCTGCTTGGTATTTGGAGTAGTAGGTTTTGTCTAGTTCGGATTTTTTGAAGTTCAACTGTAAGGAATCGGCCATCTTTTTGAGCTTATTCATGGTTGGCTCGTTGTATATCAACCCATTGGAGTAGGTTTCAAATTCGATGTTTTGTCCAAAAGAAAAGGTGAAAACCAAGCATAGAATGAAAGGAGTGAATAGGTTTTTCATATCCGTTGTTTTTTGGTGAAAAATGCACTTGCTAAACGAATAGATATATTTAACGAAAAAACCTTACATTTAGTGCATGAAAAAATCATCGGCAGATTTCAAAAAACCTCACTTCAATTCCTCCAAAACCTCCATTGAAGGTTGTTCTTTCACCAATTGCTCAAAATCAAAGCCTTTTTTCTCCATCAAATACGCCACATACAAGTGGTATTTGTTGTACAATCCATTGGCAGGGTTCATCACAAAATCATCGTTGAGATATAGATTTTTGAACGTTTCAAAATCGAAATCTTTGCATTTGCCGATGTAATCCGCATATCCTTCAATGATGTGGACAGGAGCTTTCAATTGTAAAAAAGGATCGGTTTTTCGTTGGAGGCTGTGAGTCGCTTCATGGGCAATGAAGTAGGAGAGGGGGCGTTCTTTGGGTGTGTACATCCATCCCTTTGGAGGAATTAGTTCATTGGCAGGAATATCGGATTCTCGAATGAATACATTGGGAGAGATGGGAAAATTGACCACGCCGCCTGCATTGGGATTGCGGGTGAAAAAGGCAAAACGCCAAGCGTCATTGCAGATGTAAATGCGAAAAGTATCGCCTTGTTCGTAGAGCTCCGAAAAACTAAGCCGTTCTTCTGCATCCTTCAATACCGTTTCCATTTCTTGTGGAATGGCTCGGTCAGAATAGACTACAAAATTTTGATAATCATATTGATGAGCAAACAAAGGATTTGGATGCCAAAGGAGTAATAGGTAGATTCCCACTGTGCTGATGAAAGTGATGAGTAGCTTTTTGAGGATTGATTTCATAATATTCTACACATTAAAATTCAAAATCGCTTCCCTATCAAAATCACAAATCCATTCTTCCTTGTAAATTTTCGCCCCAATCTTTTGGTAAAACTTCAATGCAGGCGTATTCCAGTGGGAGACGAGCCAACGAACTCGTTTGCAGTTCTCCTTTTGAGCCACTTCAAAGAGTGCCTTCAATAACTGAGAACCAATTTTGTGTCCCCTATAAGTTTCCAAAACATAGAGGTCGTCCAAGTAAATAGATTTGCCGACCCAAGTAGAGTACACAAAAGAATAGACGGCAATACCCACAATTTCTTTCGCCTCATTTTCAGCAATAAAGCACTCAAAATATTCCTGTTCCGCCTTCATTTGTTCCACCGTATTGAAGACTTTTTCGGGTGTTTTTTGGAAGGCTGCCAGTCCTTTGACCAATTCAAGGATTGGAGGGAAATCTTGTTCTATGGCAGGTCGAATATTGAAGTGTTGCATAAGTTTGAATTTGTCTTTTGGTTTAAATATATAAAAAAATGCCCAATATACGCCTACAAGTATATTGGACATTCTAAAAACCATCAAAATAGAAGGTTGATTGAGAGATAAAAAATTATCCCATCATTTCTGTTAACTGGTCTTTGTCTCTGATAAGCAATCTTTTGTGATTACAGTAAATTAAGTTTTCGGCACGCAATTCATTTAAGATACTCGTTACCGTTTGGCGAGAAGTACCTGTGATGTTGGCGATTTCTTGGTGGGTGAAAAACTCTCTGACAGCTATTTCATAGCCCACTCTTACGCCTCTGTCTTTTGCCAAATCGAGCATGAATTGAATCACTCTTGATTTGGTATCCTTAAACAATTGAAGTTCCAATCGTCTCTGGGTATCGTTCAACCTATCGGCAATAATTTCCATTATTTTAAACGAAAAACCGAGATTTCGACGCATTAATTCTCGCATTCTAACCAAAGGAATAACATACACTTCAACATTGTCAATTGCTTGCGCAAATTCATTGTCTTGGTGTTTATTAATCAACCGCAGTTCTCCGAAAATTTCTCCCTTCCTCAATATGGCTTTCACCATTTCTTTACCTCTACCAGAATAAGTGCCTACTTTGATGCGTCCTGACTTGACGACATAGACCTTACTATTGATGTCATTGGGTAAATACACAAAATCTCCTTTACGTACTTTTCTAGGTGGGGGAGTATAGCCCCCATCATTTGTCAGCATTGGAAGCATCGCCTCTATGTTCACTTCCTGCATCTCTAAAGTCTCTCCAACAATAGCTGTTTGTGTGTTCATATTGAAACATTTTTAAAATATAAGAATAGGTGCCATATTGGATTATCGTTAATAGCTTGTAATATTTCCAACGGGACACGTACTAAATTGTGTTCAATCTCAAGGGTAAGTTTGTACTTCTGATTAGCTTTGCTTGTGAGTAATAGGGCATGAATAAGAATGACAAATAAAAGAATATTATCAACTTAGTTTTGAAGCATTCTCTGTATCTAAGAGGTACGCAGTAAATTAAAAAAGGACCTCTTATTCATAAGTTTACTCTAAATAGCAAACAATTGTTTCATAATTAATACAAAAGTGGGTCATATCTTGGACAAAAAAAAAGACATTTATGCGTCCTTTCCGACAATTAAAATTGTTTATTTTTTGGAGGGAAATGGTTTTGAAATGTATTGAACGCTGATAGTCAAGTTTTTTTGGAAAGCTTATTGTTATAAAAACAATGGATTTTATCGACCTTTTTGCCCTAAAATTCAACATGCTAATATTCTATAGACCACATAGGCAATAAGAACGTTGCTTGTGAAAAAAAGTTTTCTTGAGTAGAGAACCTTTTTTCCCTTCAAAGGAGGTATATTTGCAGTCAGTTCTTACATTTTAGATTTTTAACTTATCAAGAAAGGTAGAGAGATTAGGCTCGACGAAACCTTAGCAACCTGTCAAAAATTATAGATAAGGTGCTAACTCCTGCTCTGTTATGATTTGCAAAAGCGAATTGTAAAAGAGATAGATGAGTAAGTGTAATAGATTATACTGCTTCCCTATAGTTCCATTTTGTATTTATTCCTCCTATATCTACTTACCTTTCTTTTACAACGACATTTTAGTAAATGAAAGTTATTGAACAGTTTAATAAAACTGATAAGCCACTAATTTCCTTTGAGATACTTCCTCCATTGAAGGGCAAGAGCATACAAAGCATGTACCGAATATTGGACTTGCTTATGGAGTTCAATCCCCCTTTTATCAATGTGACCTATCACCGTGCAGAATATAAATTCAAATTATTGCCAAGTGGGCTTTACGAAAAAGTCTACACCCGCAAACGCCCAGGAACGGTAGGTATTTGTGCGGCTATTCAATACAAGTATGGCGTAGATGCAGTGCCACATTTGGTTTGTGGAGGCTTCAATAGAAATGAAACAGAGGATGCTCTGGTGGATCTCAATTATTTGGGGGTGAACAATGTATTGTTGCTTCGTGGCGATGCAGTCAAAGGTGAACGCAGCTTTATGCCCGAAGCCAATGGACATAAAAATGCACTCGAATTGGTGGAGCAAGTGGTCAATATGAACCGTGGAAATTATCTGGAAGAAGATCTTCGGAATCCTGTCGAAACTGAATTTTGTATTGGTGTAGCAGGTTATCCCGAAAAACACCAAGAGGCTCCCAATACGACTTCTGACTTGAATTATTTGAAGCGAAAAATTGATGCAGGAGCAGATTACATTGTTACGCAGATGTTTTTCGACAATCAAAAGTATTTTGACTTTGTCAAGGATTGTAGAGCAGCAGGAATCACTGTTCCCATTATTCCTGGTATCAAACCGATTACGACTCAATCACAAATAAGGAGACTGCCTGGTATTTTTAATATTTCACTAC
>JBGCDY010000978.1:0-12891 GCA_045105835.1 Chitinophagales bacterium | reverse complement strand
CCCCGTCCATCCACCTTGATAATCGCTTCTTTCTGACACCAACGCTCAAAGAAAGCCCTTTGCGTATCTGCTGTGTCATACATTTGCTGCATTTCGGCTGGCGAAAACTGCTCGGTGAAATGCTTTATTTCGATGGGGCGAACCTGTTCGATGTCAATACCAATGCGCTGTTGTTGACTCACCACACAAGCCACTGCAAATCCTGAATGTGAAATATTGAAGTCTATCCCGAAGCCCAAGTGTTCGGGGAAATAAGGTCTTTGGTAAGAGGTGTATTGAAGGTGCTGCAAGCTGTTTTTCTCCAAGCCCATTTCCTCCAAAGATTTCATCAACAACAATTTACCCCACAAACCTGCCTGTTGGTCTTTCCATCTTCTGTACCGTTTGATTTTTTCTTGAAGCTCAAAGGGAATTTGTCGGAGAAGACGGTTGAAGGTTTGGGAATCCAATTGAAGGGGATGGTGGATGTAGAATATTTTCATGGTCTTTGAATATTATTTTCGGTAACGGCGGTTTTAACCGCTGAAGAAATAATGTGAGAATAGATTTACTAGTTGAAATTGCCTAAATCTTGTGGAATGTGCCAGCGACTGAAGTCGCCGTTACCAATTATTTGAGGTTCTTTTTCCGAGCCAATTCCCAATTCAAGCCCACAATCCACAACAGCACAATCGCAAAAGTTATTTTTTGAATCAAAGGTAAGATATTCAGATATAGGCTGCTGTAATAAAACAGATTGTTGAGCAGCAAAAGAAAAACACAAAGCACACCTGTTGCTTTGTAGAAGTTCATATCGCTTTTGGCAATTCCAAGAATGATACCAAAGGAAGGCACAAGCCCAAAAGCACTTGATAGAACAATCATCAAATTGTGGTATTCGGTAAAAATCAGGGCTGCAAAAATCATCGAAATCGTGCCACAAATCTGAATCGCTCTACGCCATTTTGGACTGGGTGCAAGGACATTGGCAAACATAAAAAAGAAAATCAAAACGCTGGCACACAACAAAAATAGGGCGAAAACGGCATAAGGCTCTGCGGGATTGGGCTGTCCATTGATGGTTTCAAAATGCATCAAATCGCACCAATAATTGTGTACCCAATCGAAGCCAACGAAATCTAAATCCATTGTTGATCCGCCAGGAAATAGAGAAGCCGAATAGAGGTAAAGTCCTACAAACAAAAAAATACCAATGCTTGGCAAATAGGCAAATAATGGATGTTTAGATGTTTGTTTTGGGTCCATATTGAAGGGGGTATAATTTGGCGATTAAAAATGAATTTAACTATTCTTTTCCAGTTATCAAGAACTACGTGTCATACTGTAAGTCTCTTCTGAATGGATAGGAGGATTTAGATTAAATATCGACTCCACAAGGAGAAGTTGACAAACTACTAAGGTGCAATCAAAAATTTTAACTTGCCTTGATAAGTCTCTCCTTGAAGCTCTAAAAAATAAGCTCCTGTTGGTAGTGCACTGATAGGAAAGGAGTAGGTATTGGAGTTCGCCAATGCAAAAGAATGTTCACTTATTTGTTTGCCCCAAAAATTAAATAGTTTTGCTCGAAAAAAACCATTTATGCGCTTACCTTCAAATTTGATGGAAAGAGAATTGCCTTCTGTCAATGGATTGGGAAAGATGCTGACTGTTGTGGGTTTGTGGGGAGTCTCGTGTAGGTTTACAAGGATGTTGTTATTTACAGGAAGGTTGTTATTTGGCTCATAAAAAAGTCTGTAATCATCCAGTGGAATATTCTTAGGTGACCGAAATTGGAAGCGGATATATTTCTTGTTTGCTTCAATCAGCATGGCTCCATGTTGCCTGTATCGAATCTGTGTTTCTGGATTGGGTGCGCCAAAATTATACAAATACCTTCCGCCTGTTCCATTCACAAAGTAGAGAACACCATCCACATGGGAGCGCTCATAATGATGGTCATGTCCTGCAATAACTGCTGTTGCGCCCCATTCCGCAAAATCCCATTGAAGGTCGTGAGTAGAGCCATGACTACCAGAAGAATATGGAGGATGGTGTAGGTACACAATCTTCCATTTGGCAGTCGATTGGGTGAGTTTTTCTTGTAGCCATTGGGCTTGAAGGCTGGTGGAGGTGATGCCGTCGGGTTCTTGAAAATTGCTGTTGAGTCCAAAAAAATGAACATCGCCTTTCACAAAATCATAGTAACGTTCATTGTTTGGCAACTGAAAATAATCGTAAAAAGGGGCAGCGCCTTCCGTATAATAGTCATGATTTCCCGCCACAGGAAAAAACTTATTTTCACTTGCCCCTTCTCCATAAGCTCCTTGATAAGGAGCTATGAAATCTGAATAATATTTGCCGATGTTGTCATCAATTGTTGATGCTGTGCCATTTGGATAATTGTTGTCGCCGACTGTGAGAATGAAATCTGGATTCCAACTTTTGACCAAGTCCGCAACTTTTTCTTCCTGTTCATCACCCACTCCATAATCCCCAATGACCGCAAATTTTTGGGCATGGGACTTGGTGGTACAAAAGAAGAACAATCCGATGAAGAGCAATAAGTATTTCATGCTGATGTTTGATGCGAAATCGTGAGAGAAAGAACCTACTTGATTCTGCTGTCAATGCTACAAAAAACAATCAATATTTCCAATACTTTATCAGCAATGATTTGACAAACAGTGATTTTGTTTTATCAAACCGACAGGTCTATTTTTCAATCAAACTTTCCTTTTCCGACTTCAAAGCCCCACTTTCTGCCTCTTGTTCTTCAAGAATGCTCGCACTTTCCGACCTCAAAGCCTCTCGTTCCGAATGTTGTTCTTCAAGAATACTTGCTCTTTCGGATTCCAAAGCCTCTTTTTCTGCATTTCGTTCTTGACGAATACTTGCTCTTTCTGACTCCAAAGCTTCTCGTTCAGCATTTTGTTCTTCAAGGATACTCGCCTGTTCTTCCCTAAAAGCTTCTCGTTCAGCATTGCGTTCTTCTATATCTGTCCTTTCCTGTTTTTGAGAAAAGTGATTTTGGAGATTGTAACTCAAACCCAATAGACAAAAAGCAACTAAATACAAACCTAAATTTTTCATTGTGCGGTTATTTTATTCTTTGAAAATTTGGTTGATATAGATTTTCCCACTTTACACAAGCAATTCCTCTCTTGAAGTGGGTTTGAGTAATATAAGCTATCAAGACCGAAGCCAATAAGAATAGAAAAACTTCAAAAATTTATAAGCAACCGTTTTCTACAAAAACTATACTGTATCAGTCGCAGAGGTAGGAAAATAGGTTACAAAATAGTCATGAAAACAGGGCTTTTACAGTTTGACGGTTTACTTCAATTTTGCTCGAATGCTCCAATAAGCAATCAAAATAGAGGACACAAAAACCAAAAACCATTTGCTATTCGCAAAACAAGCACTCAGGGTAACAGTGAAAGAATTGATGAAATCAGGGTAGGTAAGTAAAATCAGGTGCATGGTGTTTTCGGATACATCACACATTCCTGCAAAGAAAGGAATAATCAATGCAAAGTTATATTTGTCAATCACTTTTGCAGCATCCATACTAAGCGCCAATCCTGCTCCCAAAAAAATGCTGTACCAAACAGGATGCAAAAAAAGGTCGAAAATTTGGTGTCTATAAAATAGATAAAGAAGGTCTTGACCCTCCCAATCTGCAATGATTTGTTGGAAAGTCGCTACCGAAAAAGTAGTTTGCAATTGTACCAATTTGCCGCTATCCAAAGGGGTGATGATATAGACAATCAGTAATTGCGAAACCAAAAACAAAATTCCAAAAATAAACAGCAAACGTTTGTTGCTTAATCGTGTGCGAAGAGAGGTAAGGAAGGCGGTAGAAATCATTTTTGTGGTTTGAAAAGAGGTGAAAATGGCTTGTGGAAATCACATATCAATCGTCCAACTGATCCCTCATAGTGACCAAAAATGCCCGTATATCTTCCAGCGTTTTGACGACCCTCAATTGGTTATCCAACTCATTTCGACTACCCTTCAATTTGTTTTTAGCACCTTCAAGTGTATAGCCTCGTTCTTTTACCAAACTATAGATGAGTTTCAAATTCCCAATGTCTTTCTGGGTGTATAAGCGTTTGCCTTGCCTATTCTTTTTAGGATTTAAGATGGGAAATTCTGTTTCCCAATATCGAAGCAAAGAAGCGTTGACTCCAAACATTAGAGCAACTTCACCAATACTGTAATACCTCTTTGTCATGTTTTGAAGTGAATGGACCACATCCTTAGGAAATCCCAAGTTCAATTGTGGATTGGTTGATTTTTTTTGACTTATTTTCTTTGAAGGAGATGTTTTTTCTGACATATTCATTGAAGGAAGTGGGCTTGGGATTAAAGGTTCAAACTCAAACAAAATACGAAAAACATAGAATTTATAAAAAACAAACTGTTTTTTTTGCAAAAAATTGCAAATGAATACTTTTTGGATTTACACTTGTATTTGAATTTGAACCTTGAATTTGTATTTCTTAACTCTTCGCTTTCAAATCTTTAGAAATTTCTAAGACTTTGTTCCAAACTCGAAAAATATTGCCATAACAGATTTTTTCGATGTCCTCTGGTGAGTATCCACGCTTCAATAGAGTCGCCAACAAATTAGGGTAATCCGACACATCCTTCAATCCCGTAGGCAACGTATTACCGACACCATCATAGTCCGAACCAAAACCAACATGTTCGACACCCGCCAATTTGACAACCAAATCAATGTGGTCTGCCACTCGTTCTACATCTGCAAACAAGATAGGATTGTCTTTTTCAAATTGCTCCTCCATCACCTTCGCCAAAGAATCATCAGGTGCTAAACCTTTATCTGCCAAAATTTGCTTGAGGCTGTCACCCAATGCAGTATAGCTATCACGGCTGGCTCCATCCACAAAGGTAGAACCAAAGTTAATCATAATCACACCATCGTTTTCGCCCATTTTCGCAATCATGTCATCGCTCATATTGCGCTCAAAATCAGGAACAAATTTACGAGCCGAAGAGTGAGAAGCAATCACAGGAGCTTTACTCACCTTCATCACCTGATAGAAAGTACTGTCCGAAACGTGCGAAATATCCACCATGATTCCGACACGATTCATTTCCGCTACCACATCTCTACCAAAATCACTCAAACCATTCCACAGACGAATCGTATCATAAGAAGAATCACAAATCAAGTTGTTTTTGGAGTGGGTCAAGGTCACATAGCTGATGCCTCTGTCTCGAAAATATTGGACATTCGCCAAGTCGTCTTCAATCGGTGCGCCATTTTCCATGCCCATAGGCAAAGCGATTTTACCCGCTTTTTTGATGGCAGCTACTTCGGCAGGCGTATTGGCTATGGTGAATTTGTCTGGAATACTGTCTGCAATAGCCGTCACCATATCAATCAAACCATCTGCAAATTCCTTTGCGCCACCTGTTTTTTGATAGCTTGCAGGGATGTAAATCGACATAAAAGGGGCATCCAAACCACCTTCTTTTGAGCGTTTGTAGTCAAAATCTCCATCATCCGTTTCTACAGGAATCCCCAAATATTCTCTCGCCAATTGAAAGTTTTGGACAGTGAGGCGGTAAGGCAAATCCACATGACCATCTACGATGATGTATTCTTGCGCCAGTTTTTGAGCTTGTGCTTGAATGGCAGCTTCTTTTGACTCTGCATTGTCTTTTGGAGCTTCTGCTGTGTCAGCGCTGTTTTGGCAAGCATTGAAGGAAATACACAGCATCAAGATGCAAGTGTTGAGAAGTAGTCGAATTGTCTTCATAGGATTGTAATTTTTCGTTTTGAAGCCCCAAAAAGAAGGGCAGTGTCAAGATTACAAAAGTTTTCAAAACTTTTGTAATCTGACCTTTATAATTTGAAGGTTATTTCATAGTTCAATGTTTTATTGAATGAGGAAATGATAAGTGATTGATTTCAAAACGGTAGTTTATTTTCTTTGAATTTGATTTGCAAGGTGAAAAAAAATATCAAAACCTAATCTGTAGATTCTAAAAAGAGTTAAATTAACTTAATTTATGACTTTTGCTTACAACATGACCAAGCTCATGGAATGGCATTCAAAAAAAAAACTTTTTTACTGCATAGAGGTTTTAGAAAAAAATTAAAACCTTATGTTAAAATGGCTATTAGCATCCTTGATAACTACAATGATTTTCTCTTGCCAACAAGCTACTGAAAAACACTTACCCTCTAATAATTCGGCTGATATTGACGTTTCCACTCAACAAATGGTGGACAGCATTCAGGCAATCTATGGACGTACCGAATTTCGACAACACCCCTATGAATATACAAGAAAGTTGAAGTTAATTGAAGAGGAAATTAAGGCTTTAGAAGGAAAACTGATGCCAAATCAGGTACTTGAATATGCTCGTACTCAATTGAATGTGGGTAAACCCCAAAATGCAACTATTACTCTTTACAAATTAATACAAATAATATCCAAAAGAGGCGAAGGAGTAGAAGAAGGTATTAAGGAGCATTATGAGATGCTGGGAATTAGTTTTCTACGTCAGGCAGAGCAGGAGAATTGCATCGAGAATCACTCCGATGAATCCTGTATCATGCCCATTCAAGGAAAAGGAATTCACATCAAAACGGAAGGATCAACGAATGCAATTGAGATGTATAAAAAGATACTTTCCTCTTTTCCAAATGACCTCCAAAGCAGGTGGTTATTGAACATTGCTTACATGACTTTGGGAAAATATCCAGGTGAAGTGCCCAAAGAATTTTTAATACCTAATTTGGATTCGAAGCAGCCTGATGATTTTCCTCACTTCAAAAACGTAGCCGTGGATTTAGGTTTAGATATAAATGAGTTGGCTGGAGGAGTGATTGCAGAGGATTTTGACAACGATGGTTTTATTGATTTGATGATTACTTCTTGGGGCATGTTGGACCAAATTTATTTCTTCAAAAACAATGGAGATGGGACTTTCTCCAACCAAACAGAAACTTGTGGGTTGAAGGGAATCACAGGAGGTTTGAATTTGACACAAGGCGACTTCAACAACGATGGATTTGTGGATTTTGTCGTTCTCCGAGGTGGCTGGAAATATAATGAAGATTGGGGAATCCTTCCCAATTCATTGATTCAAAACAATGGAGATGGAACTTTTACTGATGTCACTATTGCAGCAGGAATGTACAGTACACGTCCTTGTAAAACCGCTGTATGGATGGATTTTGATGCAGATGGTTGGCTCGATTTATTTGTAGGCAACGAATCTATTGAAGGAAAGAGCAGGTTTCCTTGTGAGTTATATGCAAACAATGGAGATGGGACTTTCACCGATGTTGCTCCAAAAATTGGGATGGACATCGTCACCTATTCAAAAGGAGTGAGTAGTGGAGACATCAACAACGATGGATTGCCTGATATTTACATTTCTTCCCTCACGAGCGACAATTTGCTTTATGCCAATCGGGGAGGAACAAATTGGGAAGATTGGCGTTTTGAAGAAATTGGAGCAAAAGCAGGAGTGTTAAAGCCTTTGAATAGTTTCCCTTCTTGGTTTTGTGACTTCAACAACGATGGAATGGAAGATATTTTTGTATTCCCTTTTAGTGAACAAGCCTATAGAAATCAGTCGGGAGAAACAGCAGCCGACTATCTGGGTTTGAAGTTTGAATCTTTGCCGCCTGCTGTGTACCAAAACAATGGAGACGAAACCTTTACGAATGTCACCAGAGAAATGGGTTTGAATAAAGTGCTGCATACAATGGGCTGCAATTATGGGGACTTAGACAATGATGGATATTTGGACTTTTATTTGGGAACAGGTGCACCCGATTATAGAGCAATCGTACCCAATCGAATGTTTCGGAATCAGCAAGGAAAATCTTTTGAAGATGTGACAGGAGCAGGTAGTTTTGGTCACTTGCAAAAAGGGCATGGAATTGCTTTTGCAGACTTTGACAATGATGGTGATCAAGATGTATATTCCGTCATGGGAGGTTCTTTTACGGGGGATAATGCCCAAAATGTTTTTTTTGAAAACCCTGGTAATCAAAACAGTTGGATTCAAATTCAACTAGAAGGCACAAAAACCAATCGTTCTGCCATCGGCTCCAAAATTATTTTGACAATAAGCACTTCAACAGGAACACAGCGTAAAATTTACAATACAGTATCAGATGGAGCCAGTTTTGGCTGCAACAGTTTGCGACAGGAAATAGGACTGGGGAATGCAAAAAAAATTGACGAATTGGAGGTTATTTGGGCGAATGGTTCTAAAGAAAGCATTCGCTATGGTGCCGTTGGGATGAATCAAATGGTGAAAATCGTAGAAGGAACAAAAGAAGTTAAACCTGTAAAACTCCAACAAGTTCAATTTCAGGCTAGTAAAGGTAATCACCAGCATGTTCACTAAGAATTTTTAAGGTTAAATTGTAATCCCAAGATTTGCCTTGTTTTTTGACCAAATCAGTTAACTTTGCTGTATTATATTCAAAAAACTCAATTTTCAAACATGAAAAACCCCATTTTCTTACTCAGCTTAATAGCCTTTCTATTTACCTTCAATAGTTGTGATTCCACCAAAAAAACAATCAAAACCCCTACCACAGATATTCCTGCAATGGAAGATGTGGACGATGGAATCATTGAAGTAGTCTTTCTGCAAATGAATGATGTCTATGAAATTGCTCCGCTGGAAGGGGGAAAAGTAGGTGGTTTGGCGAGAGTAGCTACGGTTCGAGAGCAGTTATTGAAGGAAAATCCTTTGGTGGTAACCATTTTGGCAGGCGATTTTTTGAACCCCTCTTTGATAGGTACTTTGAAGCATGAGGGAGAACGCATCAAGGGCAAGCACATTGTCGAGACCATGAATGCCATGAAAGTGGATTTGGTAACGGTTGGAAACCATGAATTTGACTTGAAAGAAGACGAACTTCAAGCACGAATCAATGAATCCAAATTTGAGTGGGTCGTGGCGAATGTACTGCAAAAAGATAGCATAGGAAATTTGAGCCCTTTTGCCAAAACAATCAATGGCACATCCTATGATTTTCCCGAAACCTACCAACTGAATCTAACCGATGAAGATGGAACGAATGTCAGCATCGGCATATTATCGGTTTGTTTGGACTCCAACAAAAAGCCCTATGTACACTACAACGATGTTTTTGATTCGGCTATTCAGGCGTATGGCGAAATGAAAGACGAAACCGATTATGTAGTCGGATTGACCCACCTCAATATAGAAGACGATTTGGAGTTGGCAAAAAAACTGCCCAAATTGCCTTTGATAATGGGCGGACACGATCACCACCACATGTACCACGAAGTAGGAGAGGTGAAAGTCGCCAAAGCAGATGCCAATGCCAAAACGGTTTATGTGCATCGTTTGACGTTCAACAAAAAAATGGGGAGCATCAAAGTGAATTCTGAATTGGTAGAAATCAATGACAAAATTGCAGAAGACCCAATAGTCGATGCAGTGGTCGACAAATGGAATGGCATTGCAGAGAAGAGCATGAAAGACGCTGGTTTTGACCCCGAAAAAACCATCACTACCCTCAAAGAACCTTTGGATGGGCGTGAGAAAGTCATGCGAAATGGGCCTACCAATATGGGAGAGGTCATTACGAAATCCATACTCAAAGCGGCTCCAAAGTCAGTTGCTGCTTTTATGAATTCAGGCTCGGTTCGTTTGGACGATTTTTTGTCAGGCTCCATCACCGAAGTGGATATTATTCGCACCCTGCCATTTGGAGGAGGAATTGTAGAAGCCGATATGTCGGGAGAACTATTGCATGAAATTTTGGTGGTGGGACGTGAAAACAAAGGCTCGGGAGGTTACCTGCAATTGCAGAAAATCGAATACGTGGAAGCCGAAGATATATGGAAAATTGATGGAAAAACCCTCAACCCAACGGCTACCTACCGTATTGCTTTTACCGATTTTTTATTGACAGGTTTGGAAAAAGACCTCGATTTCTTGACCCGAGACAATCCTGATATCTTCAAAATATACGAACCCAAAAAGGGAGACAAAGAGGATTTGAGGAGTGATATTAGAAGGGCGATTATTGATTATTTGGTGAAATAATGACTTGCGCTAAAAAAATAAATACATAATTTTTTTTGTATAAAATTTTGATTTTTAAATAGATGGTTCTTTGGTGAAGTCTCGTTTTGCAGATTTTACCAAAGAACCATTTTTATTTTCCCCCATTCCTTATCTTTGGATAATGAAAACCAAAAGTATGTAAAGACTACCGCAGTCTCTATTCATGGTTTTTTTTTAAAAATCAAACAAACCAAACCATCAAAATGACGAATCCCCCGTTTGCTGCAAAATTGCTGACTACTGTGGTGCTGTGTCTATTGTTGAGCTGTGGAGACAATGGAAAAACTGCCCCAAATACTTCAAAAGAAAACACTCCTCCAGCGAATCAATCGACTTCCAATGTCAAACTCTTCACCCAAATATCTTCGGATGAAACAGGAGTCAGCTTTGAGAACAAAGTCATAGAAAACGATGAAATCAACTATTTCCAATACCAATACCTCTACAATGGAGGAGGCGTAGGGATTGGAGACTTCAACAACGATGGTCTATCCGACCTCTACTTTTCCGTCAACTTTGGGCAAAATCGTCTTTATCTCAACGAAGGCAATTGGAAATTCAAGGAAATTACCCAATCAGCAGGCATCAATACAGGTATGAATTGGAGTACAGGAGTGACCTTGGTGGACATCAACAACGATGGTTGGTTGGACATCTACCAAAGTTGTTCTGGATGGTTTGCAGATCCCAAACTTCGCCGCAATCAATTGTTTATTAACAAAGGCAAAATAGGAGACTCCAATGAGGTGACTTTCACCGAAAGTGCTGCTGAATATGGTATTGCAGATGAAGGATACAGCACCCAAGCCACCTTTTTTGATTACGACAAAGATGGCGATTTGGATTTTTACTTGGCGAATCACCCCATTGAGTTCAATATTTTGCTCAAAAAACTAAAGCAAAGAATGGTCGAATTGCCCACATCTTCTCGTGATAAATTGTATCGAAACGATGGAGGTAAATTTACGGAAGTGGGCAAACAAGCAGGAATCAACAACCATGCCTTTGGTTTGGGAGTCGTAGCAAGCGATTTTGACAAGGATGGTTGGACAGATATTTATGTCACCAATGACTATGCAGAACACGATTATTTGTATCGAAACAATGGCAACGGAACTTTCACCGACATCATAGACAAAGCCATCAAACACACTTCCAATACCTCAATGGGCGTAGATGCAGCCGACTTCAACAACGATGGGAACTTGGATATTTTCAGCTTGGATATGATGGCAGAAGACAACAAACGCCAAAAGGTGAATATGGCTCCGATGAACCCCAAGTTGTTTTGGACGTTTGTGGACAATGGATTCGAATACCAATACATGCGGAACGCCCTACAATTGAACAATGGCGTGGTGGATGGAAAATTGACCTTTAGTGAAATCGCTCAAATGGCAAATGTGGCTACTACGGATTGGAGCTGGGCGACTCTTTTTGCAGACCTGGACAACGATGGCTTCAAAGACCTCTACATCACCAATGGCTACAAACGAGACGTACTCAACAAGGATGAACAGAACAAACTCAAGCCAGTTGCCAAAAACATCAACAAAACCGTCAAATTCACAGAGATTCAAAGCCAAATGTCTGCGACCAAAACGCCCAACTATGCCTACCAAAACAATGGCGATTTGACCTTCAAAAAACAATCCGCTCAATGGGGCTTGGACAATGGCGAACACTCCAATGGAGCCGCCTATGCAGATTTGGATAATGACGGAGACTTGGATTTGGTCGTCAACAGTTTGGACAGCAAAATGCAACTCTACCGAAACGAATCTATAGGAAAAGCCAACAATGGAAATCAATACTTACGCATACAATTCAAAGGAGCTACTCAAAACTCAAATGGATTGGGTGCAAAGGTTGAATTGAAATATGGTAGCGAAAAACAATTTGCAGAACAGTCCATAACAAGAGGGTTTCAATCTGCTTGCGAACCCTTTTTGCATTTCGGTTTGGGAAAAAATACCGAAATAGAAGAATTAACAGTGATTTGGTCAGACAATCAAATGCAAAAACTGCAAAATGTAAAAACCAATCAAGTTCTGACCTTAGACCATCAAAATGCCAAACAAAAATGGCTGCCCTTAAAACTGGAAGCCACGATTTTTGAAGAAGTGGCTGCAAAGGAGGTAGGTTTGGAGTTTCAGCACAGAGAAAACCCCTTCAATGACTACGATAGAGAGGTTTTACTGCCTCACAAACTCTCCCAAAATGGCCCTGGTTTGGCGGCAGGAGATGCAAATGGTGATGGATTGGAAGATGTATTCATAGGTGGAGCGAGTGGTTTTGCAGGGGCTTTGTTTTTGCAGAAAGCGGAAGGTACTTTTTCTAAAACAAGTACAAATGCTTTTGCCCAAGACAAAAAAAGTGAAGACATGGGAGCTGTATTTTTTGATGCGGATGGGGACGGCGACGAAGACCTGTATGTGGTCAGTGGCAGCAATGAATTGTCTTTGCAGGATGCAGCCATGCAAGACCGTTTATACACCAACGATGGCAAGGGGAATTTTTCTAAAAACAAGACTGCATTGCCTGCTATGCCCGCAAGTGGAAGCTGTGTCAAAGCAGCAGATTTTGATGCGGATGGAGATATGGATTTGATGATTGGAGGACGGCTAGTACCAGGCAAATATCCCCACGCTCCCAACAGTTATTTGCTGCAAAACGAGGGCGGAAACTTCAAGGATGTCACCAAAGAACTCGCCCCTGACCTTCAAAATATCGGCATGGTGACGGATGCCATTTGGACAGATTATGATGGGGATAAAGACCCAGACCTCATCGTAGTAGGAGAGTGGA
>JBGCDY010000977.1:0-5787 GCA_045105835.1 Chitinophagales bacterium | reverse complement strand
TCAATATTAGAAAAGAGGCGATTAAGGTATATTCCCAATAGCACAAAGAAAACAGGTCGGGGAATCGAACCTGTGTGGAGGCTGTGTAAGTGGATGCTCGTCATTCCAACGACCGATGAAGCAGAATCCCAATCCTTTAGGTTTGAGAGTATTTCAAGGCTAATTTCCGATATATTGCACTTAAAATACACTGATTAAAAAAAACGATGGCAACAAAAAAAACAGAAATTTACCTTCTGGAACATGAACCCACAAAGTTGATGAGCCTCTACCAACCTTTGCTTCAAAAGTTGATACAGGCATTCTTAAAACACTCCAACTATCTTCAAAGTTCCCCTAATGTTTTATTGCAACACCTCCAAAAAGAATTGCCTCTATCACTCCAGAAACTCCTCAAAAAACATGGTGAGAAAACACACTTCAAGACACTTATCATTGAAGCTGCAAGATTGTTGTGCAATGATTTTGAGGATCTTAAATTACTAAAGGAACAATCTCCTCAATTGGCAGTCAAATATGCACCCATCATCACCAGCCGAGTTCGGTCTTATGTCAACACCCAAAACCTGAAAGAATCGGAGGCAGAAGATGTCGTTCAATCTGTTCAAGAAAAATTGATTCTAAAGGCTCAAAAAGGGCAGCTGTCAAATTTTCAGGGAGGTGCTCTGGTCAGGACTTTTTTGTTTAGGGTAATCGAAAACCTAATTCGAGATGTATTGAAATCTCTTCGAACCCAAAAGACAAAGGTAAGCAGTGGTGGTACAGAATTGAAGGCACACCATGCTGTTGAAAGTTCCACATTTCAAGCTTTGGCAGGCAAAATGGACTTGGAAAAACAAGCGAAGGTATTGGGCTACCTGCTCCGACTGTACAAGGATATTGACCGACAAAAATTTGAATTGAGTTCGAAGGTCAATTACCAAGTAATTCTGGGTAATGAGGATTTGAAGCAATTGGCACTTTCCGAAGACTACAAAGTAGAACTTTTAGTCGTTTTTGGGAAAACTTACGCTCATTTATCTACCGAGGAACTGTGGAAAAATCTTGTGGTATTCACCAATCAGATGGAAGGAAAAAACAATTCTTCTGATGCCATCTGGAAATGGTTTTCTCGCCACCGAAACTGGATGACCGTCAAAATTTTGTTTGTCCAAAAATTCCAAGTACAGTTGCGTAAGAAAATGACAGATGCGGAAAAGAAACTATTGATGAAAATCAGTGTACGGAGTTTCAGCAAATTTGTGGATGACTATTTTGGAGAGGTGGTGCATGCTTATTACAACAAATAGTTCGTTTTCTTTTTTTGAGAGGTAAAGTAATTCTATCAAAATCGGGGCAAGTTGTGCTTTTTTTGCACAACCTCAAAAAATCTATTGGCGTCGACTAAATTTATCCGCTGATACTAAATCGAAACCGCAAAATAAATTTTGGATCTCAATTTAAGTCAAGAGAACAAAGGCATAAGTAATGTGTTTTTTAAAAAAAATAAAAATACAATTAACTGTTTATCAATTGCATTTTGAATTTTAATTCTCATTTTAATTTTAATTCATTACTTCTTCGATTTACCTTTTTCAGAAAAAACGTTTAATTCACTAGAGGCTTCCGAAACCTATGACCCAACAAGCATTTGAGCAGTTGAAGAAATTAGTTCAACAAGGAGATACAAGACCATTAGGTCTGGTTGTAAAATCGGTAGCCCCCAATTGTATCCGACAACTGCAATTGAAGTTTGGCTGCTCAGTGTCAGAAGCCAAAGACATTTTTTCGGATGCTTTCATCAAATTTCACGATTTGTTGGTAGCAGATAAAATCGCTTATGGAAACATGGGTGGCTATATTTTTGCAATTTGTAGAAGTGTCTATATCGACAAGTACAGTAAAAAACGCAACCTCACCAAAAAGAAAGAGATACTAGTAGACAATCAAGCAGACACTGTCGAAAAATACTTATTCAAACAAGAAGATGCACAGGATGACCTTGTTTTTAACCCCTTGATAAAAGCCGAACATGAACAAGATCAAATAAAGCGACAAAAAAACGATGTAGAAATGATTGTCAAGGCATTGAAGCAAATGCATCCACGCTGTCGTCAATTGTTGTCTTTGGCTGTGATGCAAAAATTAAAGTACACTGAAATCGTTAACATCATGGGTTTTGCGAACACCCAAACTGTAAAAAGTGCAAAATACAATTGCTTGCAAAGGCTAAAGGTTATCATCAAAAACATGGATAAATGAAGGATCATCTTATTGAGAAATACTTGCAGAGTACGCTGAGTCAAGCAGAAAAAGAGGCTCTATTGAAGGAACTTCAAAACAATACTGCTTTTGCGGAAGAATGGCAATTTCAGCGTTCGCTGCGGCAAGCACTGCAAACTGAAAAGCACCAAACGCTGAAAAATACGGTTTTGCAGGAGCTGGATTTATTGGAAGAAAATGGCGAGTTCCAAATTGTAGCTGCTCCAAAAGAATCCAACATAACCGACACGATTTCGCAATACATCCACCACAACTTGGCTGTCCTTCAAGAATGGTTCACTCCTTACCCCTATCCAAGTATCGCAAGGGGCGGAAATTTGGAGGTTTTGTATCCAGCCGAAAACTTCAATGCTCAATATACCCTTGATTTTGAGCTAAAAAAACCTGTTGGTTTAAAACTCAGTTTGAGCATCTTCAATTCCAAAAATGATTTGGTCTTTGCCCAAAAGATTCCTCCACAAAATCGTATATTCACCATCTCTTTGATGCCCATTGCAGAAGAGCTCAACCCAGGTTGGTATTATTGGCAATTGGGACACAGTAGAATTGGGGAGGTCAAACGGGCATTTTTTATCAATGGAGAGTTGAATCCGTTTTAGACAAATTCAAAAGCCTTAATTATTTTGGACAAAAGAGCAGAGGTAAGTAATAGGACTAATTTATTTTAACAATTAAAATTTTCTAACTCCATGTTTGTCAAGTGAGTTTTTAATTTTAATTCTCATTTTAATTTTGATTTACTACTTACGAGAAGTAGGGTTTCACACCTTTCTTCCCACTTCTTTCACCCATAGTCCAAAACAAATATTTCTTATGGAAAAATTAATCACACTATTGGAAGGCATTGGCGAATGGGTTGGCAAAAAAGTAAGCTACCTAACGACTGCTTTGATGCTGCTGATTTGCTATGATGTATTGATGCGTTATTTCTTCAATTTTAGTCAAATTTGGATGACTGAAGTCGAGATTTATTTCTACTCTTTCCTATTTTTGTTGGGAAGTGCCTATGCCTTCAAACACGACAAACATGTGCGGGTAGATGTGTTTTACGCCAATTTTTCGGAGAAACGAAAAGCTTGGGTGAATCTATTGGGTGGTTTGTTCTTGCTCTTACCTTGGTGTATTGTCATCCTCATTGTTTCTTTTGATTATGCAATGACCTCCTTTTCGATTGGAGAAGGATCTCCACAACCAGGCGGATTACCCGCTTTGTACATCCTAAAATCTTCCATATTTGTCGGTTTTTTGCTTTTGTTTTTGCAGGGTGTCGCTTCTGTATTGAGGTCTGTTTTGGTTTTGCAGGGGAAGCCAATGCAATAAATGGTTGTCTGTACACAAATATTATCTTCAATTAGAAAAATGAATAAGTACTATAAGCGAAATTGGAATGAAAAAAGAAGTGACGAATTTGATTCGTGGGGAACTTCTGTTTGGTATTTTGAAGTTGGTAAGGATGGATATCCAACTCGACAAATTGAATTATATGAGAATGGAAACAGATTAAAGTATCATTCTAGTAAAACATTTGACGATTATGGAAGTCTCAGTGACCAGGCTTTGGATTTTGTTCAATTTAGAGAATTTGAAATTGAACAGAATGAATTCGAATTGGAATGGAAGAAATCGAACCTTAGGAATGCGGAGGAAATAAATTTACACTCTTAATTCCCCCTTTGAAGGGGGTTGGGGGATGTTCAACCTGAAAAATGTAAATTTATTTTTATAGCATTTCTTAAAAAAGAACATCAAGAAATTATTGATTTAATTTCAGGCTATTTGGCGAATCACTACAGCCTAAGGTTCGGGCAAGCTCTATTCAACTTGAAGGTAAATGAATTTGCGAATAGATTAATTCCCAAAAAGGAAAATTTTAGGATTAGAGACATTCATGGAGATTCGGATACCCAAATTATTGAACGAATTAAAAGTCAACTTGAATCATTTAGGAAAAAATAATTGAGTCGTTAGCCCTAACTCCTTTCCTCTAATCTACCACCAACTATAAATATGGGAACCATCAAATGATTATTTTTCTATCTGTTCACCTTCCGAAAATAAAACTTCCGAAGCCTTTATTACCTCCACAAAAATTATCAAAGAACCGTTTATTATTGTAAAAGAAGACGATACTCTTCATTATTTTAAAAACCCCACTCTTCAAATTTTACCCTAAACACTTAATAAACAACATAATACAATATTCCACAAATCTTTCACAAGCCCTTTCCTCCAACCTTATCAAATCCTACTCCTACCTACAAGCAACTTTTTTCCCTGAACATTTTGACGGCTCAAAATGGAGCGTTTGTTTGGGCAATAATCCAAGTTTTCGCTATATTTACCCTTCGAGGCACACAAAGCAGACAACTCTTATGCCCAGCAAAAGAAGGTCAAGCCCTGTATGCGCTACATTGATAATAAGCAAAGAAAAAATATAAACGATGGGTTTCAAACCAGAACATTTAATAGCAGCAAAAACAAGAAATGACTTAATTGCCGCTGCAAGCGAAAACAATATTCCAATCAAAAAAACATTAAAAAAATTAAAATATGAAGCAGAACTATTGAGGCTCCAAACCGAATTTGTCAATCTACAAAAGTGGATAGCACAAAATAAAATGAGAGTTGTAATAATATTTGAAGGGCGAGATGCTGCGGGTAAAGGAGGTTCAATAAAGCGCTTCAAAGAGCACTTAAACCCACGCACATCGAGAGTTGTGGCATTGACAAAACCCACAGAAGTTGAAAAAGGACAGTGGTACTTTAGGCGATATATAAAAGCATTGCCTAACCCAGAAGAAATTGTATTTTTTGATAGAAGTTGGTACAATCGTGCCGTTGTAGAGCCTGTCATGGGATTCTGTACCAAAGAACAATATCAGAAGTTTATCATGCAAGTACCCGAATTTGAGCATTTGCTTTATGAAGACAATCTAAAAATTATCAAATTTTGGTTTTCGATATCTAAAGAGGAACAAAAGAAGAGATTCGATGCCCGATTAAGCAATCCATTGAAGCGGTGGAAATTCAGTCCCGTAGATATGAAAGGGCAAGAATTGTGGGATAAATATACGCACTACAAAGAACAGATGTTTAGTAAAACCCATACGAATTTCAGCCCTTGGATAATCGTAAAAACAAACGATAAGAAACAAGCACGGCTCGAAAGTATGAGGTATGTATTGTCACAGTTTGACTATCAGGGTAAAGGAAACTCAAATGCAGTGCTTTTACCTGACCCTAATGTAATTATGAGATACCATAGAAGTACCATTCAAATTGACATTTAAAAAACAAATAATGAACAAGATAAATTTATCAGAGGAAGAAATTACGCTCCTTAACTCTAAAATAGGTTTATATGCTCTTTTGAAAAATAAAAAGGTAGATATAGCGAAGGCTTTGGAAGAGGTAAAATATACCATTAACCTAAAAAAGAAACAAGAAGAATTAATAAAACTCCAAAATTGGGTAATAAAGGAAAATAAGAAAGTAGTCATTCTATTTGAAGGAAGAGATTCAGCA
>JBGCDY010000976.1:0-14176 GCA_045105835.1 Chitinophagales bacterium | reverse complement strand
TTCGTCTTCACTCAAAATGGTAATCGTGTCAATCGTTTGAGCTTTCTTCAGTTTAGAACCTGCTTTTTCACCAACCACCAAATAATTCAATTTTTTGCTGACACTGCTCACGATTTTACCTCCATTGTCTTCCACCATTTTCTTGGCATCATTTCGGGTAAACTGTTGAAGTGAGCCTGTAAACAAGAAGGTCTTTTCTGCCAATTTGCCACCCGTTACCTTTACTTCGGTTTCTAATTTTTTGGTATTGACTCCAAATGCTTTCAACTTTGCTATCAATTCCAAGTTTTGTTCGTTTTGGAAAAAATCTACAATATTAGCTGCGACTTTTGGTCCAATGTCGGGCAATTCTTGAAGCTTTTCAACCGCCCAATCCTTCAATTCTTCAATATCACTGATGACCTCGGTCAGCCTTTTGGTCGTGCCTCTACCCACTTCTCGGATGCCCAAACCTATCAGCAAACGATACATTTCTTGGTTTTTGGAAGCCTCAATACTGTTTTTCAAGTTCTCAACAGAACGTTCGCCCCATTTATCCAATTGAAGAATAGCATCGTAGTCCAGTTCATAAATACCTTCAATATTGTGAAGTAAACCCTCTGCGACAAAGCGTTTGACAATGTCTTTTCCAAAACCACGAATATCCATTGCTCCTTTAGAGACATAGTGAATGATGCGTTCCTCTACCTGAGCAGGGCATTCGATATTGATGCATCGCCAAACCGCTTCTTCTTCAGGTTTGACCAATTGAGTATTGCAGGAGGGGCAAGTATCGGGGAATTTAATAATTTCTTCGCTTCCATTGCGGTCTTTTTCCACCACGCCTGCAATGTATGGAATGACATCGCCCGCTCTTTGGACAATGACCGTATCGCCAATTCGGATGTCTTTTTCGGTGATGTAATCTTCATTGTGTAGGGAGGCATTGGAGATGTTTGCCCCTGCTACATTGACGGTTTCGAGTTTGGCAACAGGGGTAATTGCGCCTGTTCTACCTATTTGATAATCAACATTCAATAGTTTGGTCGTGGCTGCTTTGGCTTCAAATTTTAGGGCAATTGCCCATCGAGGATGGTGTCCTGTTGCGCCGAGTTGGTCTTGAAGTTTGTAGTTGTTCACCTTGATGACCATTCCATCAATTTCATAGGGGTAGTCGTCTCTTTTTTCGCCCCATTCATTGCAGTAATTCACCACTTCTTCGATGCTCTGAAAAACGTGACTCATATCGTTTTCATCCTTCAAGGCAGTTTTGAAACCCAATTTGTAGAGGATTTTCATGCTGTCGTCGTGACTCTTCAAATCTCCCAAAGCATCTCGGTCGTCTCCTTTGGTTGCCAAACCTACTTGGTAAATAAAGCCTTCGAGTTTGCGTTCCATCACCTTGTGTGATTTTTTTTGACGAAGTGCGCCTGCTGCCGAATTTCGAGGGTTTGCCAATAATGCTTCTCCTTTTGCAGCTCTTTTTTCGTTGATTTTCTTGAATCGTTCTTTGTGAATCACAACTTCGCCTCGCACTTCTGCCCGCACAATGCCGTAGTCTGAAAAAGCGGCGGACAATGGAATTGTGGGAATGGTGCGAATGTTGTTGGTGATGTCGTCACCTGCCACACCATTTCCACGAGTAGCACCTCGCACCAATTTGTCATTTTGATAGACGACGGCAATACTTGCCCCATCAAATTTGGGTTCTACCGAATATTCAATTTGTTCTTCTTGGGTGAGTTTTTTGACGGTTTCATCCCAATCCAATAGGTCTTGACTGCTGTAGGCTTTGGCGAGCGAAAGCATGGGAATGAGGTGATTAACAGTTGTGAAATCATCTGACAAACCTTGTGCAACTCTTTGGGTGGGGGAATCAGGCGAGACGAGTTCAGGGTATTTTTCTTCAATGGCTTTGAGGTAGTCGAATAAATAATCGTAGTCAATATCAGCGATAACCGAGGCTGCTTTGACGTAGTAAAGCCAATCGTGGTACTGTATGACTTCCCTCAGCTCTGTTGCAATGGCAGTAGCTGCCTCTTGTGCTGGGATGGATGCTTTGTTGTGTTGTAAAAGTTTATGAGTCTGATTTTGAAGTGCTTGGGTTTGTTTGGCTGTATACATCTGTGTTAAGGTATGTTTTATGTTGATTTGTTAATTAGAAAAGTTTGAAGCTTGGTTTTGCTGTGCTTGTAAGCTCAATAATTGCACCAAGCAAATTGTATTTCCCTTTACTAATTAACTTATTATTTGTCTAAATCGTTCCTTAAAATACTAATTTTGGGAAAGGAAACAATCTCTAACAAAAATACGGTTTTTCGCTTCAAAATGCTATATTTAGACTTCAATCAATGATATGAAGAAAAACAAGAATTCGGTTGTTATTGAAGAAATTCCCGCCTTAGGTTTGATTTTTGCGGATGTTTTGGCAGTGAGTGTACTTATTGTGATGCTCTTGCTTGCCTATTCTTTTTTCTTCAAAGCCTCTCATTTAGAAACACTTAATACCCGAGCACATCAAAATATATTGCTCAATGAATTTGAAGAGTTTTTTGGTGCTGAAATAGCTGCTGGAAATATTCACAATGAGATGGATGGAAACCAAGTCAAATGGGGATTTCATTCGGACTTATTGTATGCCAATGGTTCTGAGGTATTGTCGGAGAATGGAAGATGGATTTTGAATCGTTGCGGTGTTGCATTGCAGAGAATTCCAGATAGTTTGTATCAACAGATTCAAGTGATTAGTTTTACCAGAGGGGGGCAATTACCTGAGAAGAGTGTGTTGCGAAGAGCTGGAATGAGTGATTATTTTGATTTGGCTGCGAAAAGGGCAAAGAATATCACGAATTATTTGGTGAGAAACACAGAAAGTGTTTCAGCTACTCGCTTCAATAGTTCGATGCAGCGAATATCTCCACATGCCTTGGAAGATAGGAGGGTAGAGATTGTTATTTATTTGGATTGAGGAACATTGCTTTTGGCGATGGTGAAATGAAAGGTAGTTCCTTGATTGATTGTGGATTCCACCCAAATTTTGCCTTCATGCTGTTCTACAATTTTTTTGCAGGTAGCAAGCCCAATCCCCGTCCCTTCGTATTGGTATTTACTGTGCAATTTTTTGAATAATAAAAAGATTTTATCATAAGATTTCGAGTCTATTCCTATGCCATTATCGGATATGGAAAACTGCCAACTCTTTTCCAATTCGGCTGCAGAAATTTTTATGATAGGATGTACGTTTGGTTTTTTAAATTTGATGGCATTGGCAATTAAATTTTGGAAAAGTTGTACCATCTTGGTTTCATTTCCGATCAATTCTTGTGGGATATTTGAGAGTTTGATACTTGCATTTTGTTCTTCAATTGTTTTTTGAAGCCCTTGAAGAACTGTCTGGAGAAGTTTTTCCATGTTAAAGTTCTTCACTATGTGGACTTGGGTATTTACCCGAGAATAAGTCAACAAGTCATTGATTAAGACCTCCATGTTTTTTACACATTGGTCTATAAAATTCAGAAATGAAAGAGCTTCTTCATTTAATTCATTTCCATAACTATCTATCAATATTTCTACCAAACCAATAGTGGTGAGTAAGGGTTCTCGAAGGTCGTGTGATGCGATGTAAGCAAAATTCTCCAATTGCATATTGGAGTCTATATATTTTTGAAGTTGTTTGTTTTTTTCGTTGAGTTCTTCCGCTTTTTCTTTTAAGTTTGTCAAAGCCCGTTTCTTCTCTGTAATATCTTGAATCATCAACACTCGGTGCTTTATGCCTCCATCATTATTTCTGACCACAGAAAGAGAGACTCCTCCCCATATAATCTCCCCATTTTTGGTAAGGTATCTCTTTTCAAAATTAGAATCTATGACTTTATTGGATTCTATGGTGTTGAATGGAGAGAGGTAATTGTAGAGGTCTTCGGGGTGGGTAATATCTTTAGCCGTCATTTCGGTAAGTTCTTCGAGAGAGTAGCCCAACATTCTACTGAATTTCTTATTGACATGTACCAATTTGTTTTTTGGGTGAACATCAATAACGATTCCTATTGGACTTTCTTCAAATAAACTTCTAAATAGAAATTCACTCTTTCGTAACTCCTCTTCTGCTCTTATTCTTTGTGTAATATCTCTAAAACTCCAGACTCGTCCTACTATTTCTGTTCCGACTATTTGAGGTTGGGAATGTCGTTCGAATGCCCTGCCATCTTTGAAATGTATAATGTCAAAACTTTGGAGATTTTGGTGGAGATAGACTTCTTTTAATCTATGGACAAACTCCTTTGGTGTTTGTAGTTGAGGCAATAAAAAATCAATGATTGACCCACCCGTATTCAGAAGTTTTGTGGGAATTTGCCACATATCAAGAAACTTTTGATTGAATTGCAGCATTTCTCCTCTTGTATTGACAATCAATAGGCCATCAGTAGAGGATTCGATGGTAGCTTGAAGTAGTGATACCGAATGAGCAAGTTGTTGGGTTTTGAGTTTGTTTTCTTGTTCTCGTTTTTTGATGAGCTCATCGGTTATGGCCCTGCTTAATTCTGCCTCCAATCTACTCGCACAAGTTTTTAGTACTGTTTCTAGCAGGTGAATATTTTTGATAGGCTTTGTATCTAAGATAGCAAGGTGACCGATTATTTGTTTTTGTTCATTAAACAATGGAACACCCATATAACTTTCTAACTCCCATTCTACCAAGTCTAAATCTTCAGGAAACCTTGATTGAACATTGTCTTGAAATATTTTTATTCCTTCGCTATTTATAACGTGTTCACAGGGGGTATCCTTTACTGCATATTCATATTCTTTTACGAGTGCCTCTCCTGCCCATAACGATTTTGCCCTTACCCGATATACTTCACGAGAAAATTCACCAATTAAGACATATTTTATGCCCAGGTTTTTGGAAATACTTTCTACTACTGTATCGAAAAAGCCATCTCCATGTGCAAGTGCAATCTCATAAAGTATATTAAAGAGTACATTGTTCTCTTTATCTAAGTATTGTGACATAAGGCAGGCAGATTGTTTCAGGGATAGAGATATGCAAGTATTATGCCATTGTCAATAGAGGATTTAGTCTATAATATACCCATTGAAGTGAATGCGTTCAGGTTTATGGAATACATTTTTAGAAAGAGGTCTTATCAGAAGGTCATCAACAATGATGTTGTCACCAATCAATACTATTTTGATAGGGTTGGCTGAATCCTGCAATGTGAATACATGATCGGCTCGTACCCAATCCTCGTAAATATCTAGTCGCTCCTTAGGGTCAAAGTACTTTTGATCTACGACTTCTTGCTTTGAATTGAATTGTTTGTAACTGAAATCTGGAAAAGCAGCATGCAAATTATCAGACTTTACCCAGACGGATGCGATAAATGTTTGCCCTGTTGTTGCATTGGGAAGGTTTCCTTCAAAAAGTACTACTTCACCACTTTCTTGTTGCATGGCTTTTGTTCCAAAAGGCGTATCGGCAAAATTACCTCCTTCAAAACTATTGATAAAAACATTGTTGATACTGTCGGTACTCCAATATTCTTGTGGTGTATTGGGGTTGAAGTGCTGCAAACTGTCTTTTTGTGCTGCAAACTGTTGTTTCACTTCTTCCTTTTTGTTGTCAAAAGCACTTAATGGAAGTTCGTATAAGGTTTCATTGTCATCTTGGTAGATCAACTTGGCTTGTTGAATAATGCGCTGTTCGTCTGGGAGAAAATTTTTGCCATGTGTGACGAGTAGCAGTGGTTTCTTATTGGGATAATCTTTTAGTATTTCCTTTTCTATCAAAGGGTTACTCATCAATTGTCCCATCTCAAGTGCTTGGCTCATAGAATAACGTCCTACAAAAACACTATTCATGGGAAGACCTGTTTGGTAAGAAACTTTGGATCCAAAATATAAACCACCAGCTCCTCTTTCGCTTATGTATATTTTTTCAGAGCCGATGTTGAAGTAAGGAAATACCATCATTGCCTGAAAGTTATCTATTTGATACCCTTTTTCGATTAGAATGTCTTTGTAATTGATGGTTTTTCCATAAAAATCATGATTTTCATGATTGACCTGTTCAATGTATGTTTTTTTGCTTTTAATCAGATAGTAGCCTTCCATTGCCCATAATGAAGTGATCAAAAGAAGCATCGTAAGGGCAATTCCTCGTACTCCTTGTATGCTCATTCGCCTGAAAATCAGGTAAAAATAAAATGCAGTATAAACAGTAAATACATAATAAAAGACCCAAGCAAATCGTCCTAAGGAACGAAATTGGCGAAGTTGAGGTAAATAATCGAGTACAAAACCGAAGCCTTGTTCAAAAGGAATACACATAGAATACAACAAAACAATCACGGATGCCCAAATGGTAGTAGATAAATTGGAAGGCAAAACAGGGCGGATTATTTTTGACCATTGTTTTTTTACGACATACTTGAAGCCTTTGACCAAGGTAAATACGACCACCAATACACTGATAAAACCGATATAGACGTATCCTTCAAATTTGGGATTGTAGTTTTCAGAAAAGAGTTTCCAAAAATCTCCCAAAGGAGGTTCTTTAGAGAATAGGATGGTTTTCGGTTCGGCGTGGTAGAAAAAGAAGCCATAAGGTGATGTATGTAAGTCAGTTGTGGGATCAGTGGCTATTTGAAAAACCTTAAAGATCACAATAGGAAGAATTGCACTAATGAGTAAAGGAATAAAATATTTGGGGCTAAGCTGTGTGCTGCGATGGCTTTGTAGGTAATAAACAATCAAGTAAGCCAATATAAATACGACTCCAATGAGTAGGTAGTAGGCATGAATAAAAGCAAAGAATAGTAAGGTTATGACCTGCAAAATTGCCCAGTGATAGGGGCGGTTTGATTCACACTGCCTAAGTAAAATATACCAAGTAATGGGAACGAAGGCAATAATACCTAAGGCATAATGCCCTAAAAAACGATGAAATTGGGGAGATAAATGTGTGATTAAGAGAGCGAAAACCATTGAGTATCCTATGGATACTCGATAATGACGCAAAATAAGGTATAAAAAGAGGATGCAAGGAATAGTAGAAAATACCATCAAAAAATTAACGATTCCGATGGTGTAATCTTCTATATTAAAAATGTGCTCATTCCACCAGTGTAATGGCATGGATATGGCAGGCATGGCATCGACATACAGTAGGTAACTACTGTATGGATATCCCATGCCATTGAAGTTTAGTAGCCCTCCATATTTGACATAATACGCTGGGGCATAGTAGTTTTTGATGCCATCTCCATAGGGGGCAAACAGATATTCATTGAGGTGCCAAATAACATCTCCCCACAATAGGAATGTGATGGCAAAGGAGAACAGCAGCAATATAGAGATTGGGTATTTTTTGAGAAACTTCATAAAAAATTGCAGCAGATAGATAATTTGTAAAAAGGTAGAATGGGAATAAATGTGTTTGAAGAAGCAAGTTAAATAAAAAAAGCGCATTTCCGAACTACGAAAATGCGCTTTTAAAATCATCTGTTGTATTACTTAGCCAATTGCCAATCTTTTGAAATCAACAACTTTCAAATCTTTGTCAATAGATACTAAATAATCTTTGACCGTTTTACTGCTGTCTTTCACAAATTTTTGGTGAACCAAAGTATTTTCTTGGAAAAATTTATTCAATTTACCATCTGCAATTCTGTCTAAAATGTGTTCAGGTTTTCCTGCTGCACGAGCTTGCTCTTTACCAATAGCACGTTCTCGTTCTTTGGTAGCCTCATCTATGCTGTTTTCATCTACAGCAATAGGTTTCATTGCAGCTACCTGCATAGCTACATCTTTACCTGCTGCAATAAAATCACCTTTTTTGCTCAAGCCAACCAAAACGCCAATTCTGTTGCCAGCGTGAATATAAGGTACAACCAATTCAGCATTCATTTTTTCGTATTGAGAAACTTCGATTTTTTCTCCAATTTTCCCTACTTGAGAAATAAGATTTTCCCCAATAGTTAAGCCATTGAGAGGCAAAGCCAACAATTCTTCTGAATTTGCAGGAACATTAGCCAATACTACATTGGCAATATCGTTTGCAAAACCAACGAAATCAGCATTCTTTGCCACAAAATCTGTTTCACAACTAACTACCAAAGTAATTCCTGTCGTTCCATCATCTGAAACTTTAGCGATTGCAACGCCTTCTGTAGCTTGACGATCGGCTCTTTTAGCTGCTACTTTTTGTCCTTTCAATCGAAGGATTTTGATAGCTTCATCAAAGTCACCTGCCGCCTCTTTTAGGGCTTTTTTACAATCCATCATACCAGCACCAGTTTGCTTACGCAATTTATTAACATCTGATGCAGAGATCTTAACAACACTCATGGTTTGTTTCGATTTTATATTTGATAAAAATGATGTTTTTCAAAACCATCAAAGTCTGGTAATCTAAAATTGTTGATTACCAGACTTTCACAGTTCATTGATAAAACATTAATTTACTTCTTTTTTCTACGTCCTCGTGATCTTCTTCTTCTTCCTCCGTCTTGCTCTCCATCATTTGATTTTGAGGCTCCAGAAGAAGCATTAGCTACCTGTTCTTTATCACGCTCCAATAATCCTTGACGAACTTGTTCTGCAATGTAATTAATAATAACATTTACAGATTTAGATGCGTCATCATTAGCTGGAATCGCAAAATCGACAGTTGTAGGATCAGAGTTGGTATCAACCATCGCAAAAGTATTCAAGTTTAACTTGTGTGCTTCTGCTAAGGCAATGTGTTCATGACTGATATCAACAATAAAAAGTGCACTTGGTACACGATTCAAGTTGGCAATACCGCCCAACACACTCTCTAATTTGGCTTTTTGTCTGCCCAACATTAGGCGCTCTTTCTTGGTCAATGCATCAGCATTTTCCGTAAGTGTGCGCTCAATACCTTGCATTTTTTTGATAGACTTCTTAATTGTAGCAAAGTTGGTAAGCATACCGCCCAACCATCTCTCTGTTACATAAGGCATCCCAACGCTTCTTGCAGCATCTGCTACAATATCTTTTGCTTGCTTTTTGGTAGCAACAAATAGAATTTTTCGACCTGAGCGAGCAATAGATTTCACTGCATTACCCGTTGCGATCAACGATTCGTTGGTTTTGTTTAGGTCAATAATGTGAATACCCTTGCGTTCCATAAAGATATAGGGAAGCATTTTGGGATTCCATTTCTTTTTCAAATGCCCGAAATGGACACCTGCCTCCAACATTTGTTCATAAGGAAGACCCTGCATAGTATATAATGAATTTTATCGTTTACTAAATTGTGTTTTCTTACGTGCTTTTCGAAGACCTGGTTTTTTACGCTCAACAACGCGAGCATCTCTGGTCATCATTGCTTTAGCCTTCAAAGGAGGTTTGTTTTCAGCATTTTCTTTGACCAATGCACGACAAATACTCAAAGCAATGGCTTCTGCCTGTCCTTTAATACCACCGCCATGAACAGTGATTTTAAAATCAAATTTGCCCTCTGTCTCCGTCACCTTAAAAGGTAGTACAATTAAATCGGACAAGTGAGGAACAGTAATGTATTCTTTGTAGTCTTTGCCGTTGATAACAACTTTACCTGTTCCATGCGATAAAAAAGCACGTGAAACAGATGCTTTTCGTCGACCTACTGCATTTATTTGGCTCATAAAATATATTGATTGTTTACACTTTGAAGTGAAACTGCAATATTTTGCCTATTCACTTCAATCGTTTAATTTAATTTTTATACGGTCAATTTTTTTGGTTGCTGCGCTTGATGCGGATGGTCTGTACCTGTGTAAACAAATAATTTTTTAATCATTTGGCGACCAAGACGGTTTTTAGGCAACATACCTCTAACCGCTTTTTCCATTACATCAGTAGGCTTGTGCTGAAGCATTTCTTTAGCAGTGCGACTTCTTTGACCACCAGGGTAGCCACTGTAACGAATATACTTTTTGGCGTTCATTTTATTACCTGTGAATTTAATCTTTTCTGCATTCAAGATAATTACATAATCACCATCATCGATATGAGGAGTATAAGAAGGTTTGTGTTTGCCTCTAAGGACAGTAGCAATCTGAGTAGCAAGGCGACCAACCACCATGTCCTCAGCATCAACTATAAACCATTCTCTTGTTACATCCTCTTTTCGGACTGAAATTGTTTTATAACTTAGTGTATTCACCGCATTATTTTTTTTGCTGTGAGAAAATCTTTTTCTTCAAAAATTGAGTGCAAAGATACTATTATAGTGCAGCATAAACAAGGAATCCTTGTATTTTTGTGCGCCTAATGTCGATAAAAGGCTGATTTTCAGTCGAAATTTCGCACTAAAATTTTAGAGCTTTGCAAAACAACAAAAAAACATACTTTTGTCATACTTTATGCGTTTTACAAAAGTGCATTAAACCATGATTTACTTGTTTTATCAAACCATATTATACCAAAACCTGCTAAGTATATGACAATATTCTTTTACTTATCATGAAACTTTTTTTACCACATTTATCTTTTAGAGATACAATTTCTTCTAAAACCTTTTTTTCTATTCAGTTTTTAAACATTCCGAGTACTATGGCAAGAAAAATCATCGTGTGCACACTCTGCTTAATAGTAGCAACCTCCTTTGCATTTGCACAAAAAAAATGGATACCTACTGATGTACACCAAACCACGATATTAGTAGAAAGATTTAAATACCAAGATCCTAGCAATACTTTAGACGAAATCGACGAATTTTTTGAAGATGACAGAGATGATTTTATTGAAGAAACCAATGACAATTTGGAAGCTTACAATGAAAAACTAACTCCTCTTTTCAAAAAATACAAGTTCCCTTATGAGTTGGTGCCAGTAGGAAAAATTGACGAATTGTATCCTGACAAACAACAACATCGTTACATTCTTCGACGAGAGGCTTTCTTTGGAAACAAGAGAACCCTTGATTTGGCTACTAAAAGTGTAGAGGATGAATCCTACTTCGCTTACCGATACTATTTCTACGATAGACAAACCAAAGAATCTTATCCTTATTACTATTTCTCAGGAGACCAATGGGGGCAGGTAAAAAGAATTGTTCATTGGTTGAACAAAGCAAACAATCAAACCGCTTCAGGACAGTAAATTAAAATCTGTCTTAAATATAAAATGGCAATGAAAATCAATATAATTGATTCTATTGCCATTTTTTTGTTGACTCATTTGATCAAAAATCAAGATCAGGTATGTGTTATCCTAAGCAGAAACACTGTAATTTGGAGCTTCTTTGGTTATCTGAACATCATGTGGATGGCTCTCTCGCAAACCTGCGCTCGTAATTCTGATGAATCGAGCATTCTCTCGCAAATCTTCAATCGTAGCGGTACCACAATAACCCATTCCTTGCTGCAAACCGCCTATTAGTTGAAAAACAGTATCTTCCAACTTGCCTTTGTAAGCCACTCTACCTTCGATTCCTTCAGGCACTAATTTTTTAGCTCCCTCTTGGAAATAACGATCCTTACTGCCTTTTTGCATGGCACCAATCGAACCCATCCCTCGATAAACTTTGTATTTTCTACCTTGATACAATTCCGTTGCGCCAGGGCTTTCTTCACATCCTGCAAAAATGCTTCCCATCATACAAGTCGCTGCACCCGCTGCAATGGCTTTTACCAAATCTCCCGAATACTTGATGCCTCCATCTGCAATCACAGGAATTCCATAAGGTTTTGCTGCCTCGGCACAGTCATAAATAGCCGTAATTTGTGGAACTCCCACACCTGCCACAATCCTTGTCGTACAAATCGAACCTGGCCCAATACCCACTTTCACTGCATCGGCACCTGCTTCAATCAAAGCTATTGTGCCTGATGCTGTTGCAACATTTCCTGCGATGACCTGCAAATCAGGAAAATTTTGTTTGACCTCTCGAACCGTTTGAAGGACTCCCTCAGAATGACCATGAGCGGTATCAATTACAATCACATCCACTTGTGCCTCTGCCAATTTAGCAACATGGTGCAAGGTGTTTTTACCCACCCCAACAGCTGCTCCTACTAACAAACGCCCATAAGTATCTTTTGCAGCATTTGGATATTGAATGGCTTTTTCGATGTCCTTGATGGTAATCAAGCCCTTCAATTTCCCATTGTCATCCACAATCGGGAGTTTTTCGATTTTGTATGTCATCAAAATTCCCTTCGCTTCATCCAGTGTTGTACCCGCAGGCGCAGTAATCAAGTGTTTACTCGTCATTGCCTCTTGGATGCTCTTATTGTGATCGGTTTCAAAGCGAATGTCTCGGTTGGTGATGATGCCTACCAAAGTTCCCTCTTCATTCGTGATCGGAACACCCGAAATTTTGTATTTCGCCATTAAATCATCGGCTTCAAATACCTTGTGGTCAGGCGACAGAAAAAATGGATCATTGATGACCACATTTTGTGAGCGCTTGACCATGTCTATTTGCTCTGCTTGAGATTCAATAGACATATTTTTGTGGATGATTCCAATGCCTCCTTGACGAGCCATCGCTACTGCCATACGTGCCTCAGTCACCGTGTCCATGCCCGCACTGATAATCGGGATGTTCAAACGAATTTTAGGCGTAAGCCAAGTAGAAAGATTGACGTTTTTGGGAAGTACTTCAGAATGGTCGGGTAATAATAAAACATCGTCGAAGGTGAGTCCTTCTTTTATTAACTTGTGCATCATTGTGAATTTTTTCAGCTTTTTGCAAAAAAAATTCATGCAAAGATAGTCGATTTTAAACAATCAAAATGGAAATAAGGGTGAAAATAGAAATGGAACTCAATTTAATCTATGAAAATCAAAAAAAACTAGAACTTTGCAGCAGAGATTAGCCAAAAAATCAACAATTTCATCAATCAAATGAATAAACCTAATGAATAAACAAAGCGGCTTAGATATAGACTTAGGAAACCAATGCTCAAAAAATGCCTACAGCTGGTCAAAAAAAACTTTTGCCAATCGAAGTGGCAAAACGGGTAATTTGGCAATAGACATTGAAGGAGGATTTGCAAATATGCTGCAATTTGGCAAAACCCGTATAGGGATTGCATCCGATGGTATTGGAACCAAAATCGAATTGGCAGAGCGCAGTGGTATCTATCATACCTTAGGTTTCGATTTGTTGGCAATGGTGGCAGATGACTTGGCAGCAGGGGGCTTTGAACCTACCAATATTTCCAACATTATTGACGTGAACCTACTTGATTACGAGACGATTGATGCATTAATGAAAGGGCTACACGATGCCTGTAATTTTGCAGGGGTAGCAATCTCTGGCGGTGAAATTGCAGAATTGGGAAATCGTATTGGAGGATATGGTGATGGAATGAATTTCAATTGGTGTTCTACAGCAATTGGTGTTTTGCATGAAAGTTTGGAAAAACCGATTGATGGGACAAAAGTAGGATTGGGAGATGTGGTCATCAGCCTACAAAGTCATGGTTTTCGCAGCAATGGTTTTTCATTGATTCGCCGCATCATGCAGAAAACGTATGGAGACTTGTGGCACAATGAATCTTATGATGAGGAAACTACTTGGGGTGAAAAACTATTGACCCCTTCTTTGGTATTCTCACCTGCCATTACAAAAATGTTGGATGCTGGGCTTCAATTAAATGGAATTGCTCACATTACAGGTGGTGGTATTGCAGATAATTTCCAAAGAGTTTTGAATAAAACTGGTGTGGCTGCAAAATTGGACAATTTATATCCACCACATGAGGTCATTCAGCGACTTCAATCTTTGGGCAATGTCCCGACAGACAAGGCTTATTTGTATTGGAATATGGGGAATGGAATGTTGGTGGTCTTACCCAAAGCGGATGCTTCAAAGGCTTTGGAGGTATTGAAGGGAGCGAATTATGAGGCTCGTATTGCAGGGCAAATCATTGAAGGGCAGTTTGTCCATATTTTGACAGATACGGTTGATTTGAAGGAAGCGTATTGAAGTTGATTTCATTGCAGCTACAAAAAGAAAGCCTTCAAAATTTTCGTTTTAGAGAATTTTGAAGGCTTTTGTCATTTATCTTGATAGTCTTTCAAGGTGATATTATCGGATAATCAAACGCTTTCAAAACTTATGAAAACCTTTATAGGTCCCCACATTAAACAGGAATATAGTGTAACCCACCCCTGCCCCTCCCAAGAGGGGATTTTCTCACTATATACGAGATTCCCCTCCTTGGAGGGGTAGGGG
>JBGCDY010000975.1:0-4305 GCA_045105835.1 Chitinophagales bacterium | reverse complement strand
CATGGCAAAATGGGGAGATTATTTGTTTGTCGGCATGTCCAAACTTCGACAAAATGCCTCTACTTTTCGGGATTTGCCAATTGCAAAAAAAGCTCTCTACAGCGGCGTAGAAATCATTCACCTTCCTACAGGAGTGCCCGTTGGACATATCCGCTATCAAGCAAGTGTGGAAGAACTCTACGACATTCAGGTGATGCACGGCAAATTGCGCCCAGGAATTTTGAACCACACTTCTCCTATGCATCGATTGGCACTCAACACACCTACGCATGATTTTTGGTCGCAACCACAGCCCGAAATTGGGCATAGGTGATTGCCTATATCTTGTTTTTAAAACTTGAAATAGTCTAGTGATTAGTTGATTGGTGACTCGTTATTAGTTTCTAAAACAATTGATTGTCAATGCCTTTCCTTTGGTTAAAGGTGTCAAGTACTTATTGATTGAAGCAATAGTTACTCTTATCCTCCAATCAACACAAATCCACACCAAGATTTAGGACTCACTCCTTCTTGCTCCAATAACTGCAATTTAGCTTTCCGCAAAGCAGCTCGGTACGAATCGCCCTCCAATATCGTTTCAAATAAGTATTGTGTTAGGAGACTACTCGGTTTGTCATATACCTTAAAAAGCGTCGAAATCACATTCTTTGCTCCTGCTGCCAAAAATCCCCGATTGACCGCCATCATGCCTTCGCCTTTGTGCAACTTACCAATTCCACTTTCGCAACTACTCAAAACCACCAAATCTGCTTGGATGTTGAGTGGGTAGGTTTCTTCCATAGAGAGGATGCAGTCGTTTTTCGATTCACCATCATTGTTCCAACTGTTGTCAAGGCTTCCAGCCGTTGACAAAGTTTCCACTTCACGAATCAAATCCTTGTCAACGGTCGAAGATCTTGACAACGGTTCAGACGAATTCGGATAAAACACCAATCCCGACAAAGCCGTTTTCTCATCATTTACCACTCCATGCGCTGCCACCAACAAATAACGACTTGTCTCCACCGCTTTCTGAAACTCCTCCTTAGTAGCCCGTTCATGCAAATATATCTCCGAACTCAAACCTTTCCCTTCAAACAAAGCAGCGATGTTTTCCGCCTCTTCTTTGGAGTGCGGCAAGGGTGTCCAAGAACCATCACTCCGCAAAGCTTCTGAGCGAGTTGCCCAAGACCGAACACCATTTGCAGCAACGGTCAATGCCTCCTGTGCTTCAATGTTTGCATTTTCAGATTGATAGACAGGCGCAAAACCCACAAAACTGTGTTCTGTATCGGCTCTTTCGCTCTTATTTCCTTGGGCATATTGCCAAAGGGTAGCCGAATAGTGGTAAGAAATTTCGTAGTTCTGCACCAAATAATTCAATTCTTCGTATGGAGTATTTTCGTCTGCCTGTTCACTAATCAGAGCTTCAAAAGGCAGGTAACTCAATTCGGCATGGGGGATGACGATGAGTTGCTGTGGAGTTTCTTCTTCCTCAGCAAAATTGTACCAATGTAACTCTATTGGCGCAATCAACAATTCATAGAGTTGATATGCCAATTGGACGTAAGTAGTTTGGTCATGAGAGTGAATCGACTGCAAAAACTCTTGAATCATTCCTTCAAAATCATCTGGTTTTTCGAGTTCCTCTACTTCAAATTCATCTAGAGTTACTACGAAAATATAGATGCTACTTTCTCCAATGAAATAACTGATAAGGGCTTGGTTTTTGGCTAATGTAGATTGAAGTTCGGTGGGAGTAGCTGTTTTGGTATCGTATTTTAGTTGGTAGTAGTCGGGGTAGTCGGTTTCGAGTTGTTCAATGAAAGAGGTGTAAGTTTGGTAGAGGCCAAAAAACTCATCTTGGGATTCCAACAATGATTGGCTTTCGAAATCCTGCAATATATTTTTTTCTTGTTTTGCTTGCAGTTGTTGAATACGTTTATTCAAATAAGTAAGTTTTAGCTTCATTTGTTTTTCTGCTAGAACGAGTTGGCTTGAGATATTGGCAGCAGTTTTGGCGATTGTTGATTGAGTTGAAGTAAGTAATAAAGAAGCTTTGGCCTTTTCGGAAAAATATAAAGCCGTGGATTGAGTATTTGGAGTATATCTATTCAATGTCAAAGCAGTAATAATGCCCTTTTTAAATAAGTCGGATTCAGTAGCATTCCATACCAATTTTGAAGCTTCATTGTGGTAATTTTTTTTCATTTTATCCAATAGCTCTGTGGCTTGTAGATAGGCGGTTACTGCTTTTTGAAGATACTTAATGGATTTTGTTTCTTGAAAATATTGAAGAAGAACATCCCCTTTTAAGTAAACAATAGGGAAAATTTGATGGTCAAAATTGAAAAAAGTGGATTCCTTCTTTTCTTTTTCAGATTCTTGTAGCATTAAGGTCTCTATATATGAAATTGCATCATACGCTTTTAAAGTATCTTTAATTCGTAAGTAATACTCAACAAGTTTTTTATAAAATCTTTGTATTATTGAATCTGTTTTTCTAATAGAGTTTTCTAACTGACTGATTAAATGAACAATTAACTTATCTGCTTTTTGATATTCTCCTATATGAGACAATGACTCTGCAATGAACATTTGTGTCTCAATAACATCTGAATGATTGAAATCATAGGCGTGTTTGTATATTTCTAAAGCTTTTTGAGCAAAAGTCAAGCATTTTTCATAATCTCCAACTATTTGATAATAGTTAGCTAGATAAGTGTATCCTTTTCCGATTTCAAAGTGGTTTTTAGGCATGCTTTTTTGTATAATTGGTAGGGATTCTTTAAGGTGAAACAATCCCTCTTCCTGTTCTTGGTTACCTATCAATGCCCACCCTAAATTTCGCCTTCTAGTAGCAGTAATGTAATATTCCTCTCCAACTTCTTGTTGTAATAAGTTAAAAGATTTTCGAGAGAACAAAACATGTTGCTGATGGTCACCAATATCATTGTAAAAAACAGCAAGATTGGCATAAATGGGTGCAATAAAATGCGATGAAATTTTTTTCACTTTCTTTACTTCATTTGCGAGCACTAAAGATCTTCTGGTATTCATGAGTGCATTTTCATTGTCCCCATATTTGTAATACCCTGTCCCTAGTATTACATAAGAACTTATCAACTGCTCTTTAGACCCTATAGATTTTTCTTCTTTTAGCATTTTTAGTGCATAAAGAACAGCCTTTTCTCCATAAGTAATCCCTTTGGGATAATCATCTAAATATTGATAATCTAATGAAATCAAATAGCAGGATTGAGCGAAGAGTTTATTTTTTGAATGAAATTTTTTATTTATACGTAAGCTTTCTAAAGCGTATTCAAGCCCTTTATAAAAATGTCCCATTTCTGCATATACTTGACTTGCTAAAATCAATATCTCAACCATTATTGGGCGATTAACAGGTACTTTTTGCTGACAAAGTTTTATGGTTTCAGCAATGTAAGTTAAAGGCTTGTCAAATATTTCTTCCTTATGCGTCATAAGCCACAATTGCAATAACTGCCCTCTTACTTCTACACATTGTTCCCATTTTGCCCATTTCTTAAATATTGGAAGTGCTTTTTGAGCATATTCAATGGCTTCTTCATACTGAAGCTGTTTCTTGACAAGAAGCTTACTTTTCTCATACCACCCCTCCGCCAAACCTAACTGTTCCTCCCGACTCAATCCCGAATAACCTTCCTTCAACTCTTCCATTGTATTTCGATTTTACTATTTTATTCTCCTACACTAATAAAAGTACCAAATCTCTCCTAAAAGTTAGCACTCCCTTCAGTATTTCTCCATTGGAGTCAAAAAAAACAAAAATTTCAAAACCAAATTGAAAAAAGTACAAATGTTTCACAAAAAATAAAATATTTTTATTTTTTCAAAAAAACACTAACATACAAATACTTACAGCCCATACAAGCCCTTATTTTTCTATATAATCGCCCCTATTTAAAAAAAACTTTCCCAAAACCATTAACCTTTTTCTCCACGCTGCTACTATCCTTTCATAAGCCCAATAGTACAAAATTTTATCACAACATTTTTTAAACAATAAATTCCATCATGAGAAAAACTGAAACTACTATTTGCCAATTTCTACCCTCAAATTTTCAATCTTTAAATTCAAAAAAAATGAAAAACAGTACACTACTTTTAGTCCTTATCGCCAGTTTATTTTTGGCATTTAGCCCTGCAAACGCAGCCACATTCACCGTCTCCAATACCGATGATTCAGGCGCAGGTTCACTTCGACAAGCCATTTTGGATGCCAATAGTACGGCAGGTGCAGATGTGATTGAATTCAGCACAAGTGGAACACTGACCCCCGCC